>CAZFQW010000242.1:3959-5936 GCA_964521225.1 uncultured Roseobacteraceae bacterium | reverse complement strand
TTTTATCATCTTGTTTACACGTTTTTTCGTGTAAACCTATTTTAGGACGAGACAAGCAGTTTAAAGATTTCAATTTCATAAAACTATAAAACCCTGAACAACTATTACGTTATGCAGGGTTTTATCAAATAAGTAGGAAATAAAAACACAATCAGTTTTTCACCAAAGGAGTTTCTTCTTCCGAAAGGATTTTTACCTCAATATCTTCTAAATCAATTCGCGAAAGGATTTCGAGTTCTTCTTTTTTAAACATCTCGTCTAAATCTCCGGGGTATATGCCGCCATCGCCCTTATAGTTAATGTAGTTACTAAAGCGAATGCCATTGATTTCCCGAACATTATATGCTTCTCTGAAACGAACGCCAGTACCATCTTCTTCGGCGTAGCTATAGGCAATAAAATCTACCGTAGCCTCTTTTTGGTGTACCCAATACACAAAAATATCTTGGAAGTCTTCGCCGCCACCGTTTTGGTTAAAAGTTACCTCAATTTTATGGTAGGGTTTTCCATTAATCTCATTTTCTCCAATGTATTTTTTGATGACAGCCGCATCGTTCAGCCGATAGGGAAGCAGCGAAAAGTAAATCACCGAGTTTACTGAGGCAGTGTATTTCTGTACATCTTCTTCTGAAAGTTGCACTTGTTGCTCATCAATATCTCTAATGAAATTATCGTTTGTTAGCAGGTCGGAAATTACCCTACCTGTGGTATCTGTAAAAATTCTTTGGAAAGAAAAAATACCGCCCTTCCTTTTTCTTTTATACTGTCGATCTCTGAAAGTAAAATTAATCTCAGAATTTTCATAAAGCTTGCCCCCATGCCTTTGAATTGCTGCATCAACGATTTTTTCGGCATTTCTCGACTCCGACATGCAGGCTTGTAAAAAAAGAATAAGGGTAATAAAACCTAAATTTCTAAACATAATTAACTGATTTTTTTCGATTTGCCTCTCTAGAATGTATTTACTCAAAACCAACTCTTGTGAACCTATTTTTTGTTCCGAGATTATGTCTGTTAACTGACAAAGCACATTATTCTTTCTTTTTTTTCTGATTTTTACCTGTAAAGTATTTCAGCTGGATTACTTCTTTTTCAGCGAGATATCGCCATTTTCCACGGGGCAAATCAATTTTGGATAAACCAGCAAAAACGGTTCGGTCGAGTTTATCGACTACGTAGCCATAATGCTCAAAAATTCTTCTTACTACCCTGTTTTTTCCAGAATGAAGCTCAATCCCTAGCGTCATCATGTCGTCGGTAAGCACAGAAATCCCGTCGATAGGCACCGGGCCATCTTCGAGAACCACCCCATTGGTTGTAATATCATCAAAATGCGCTTTGGTAAGGGGCTTATCTAAACCTACGTGGTAAATTTTCTGCACATCTCCCGAAGGGTGAGCTAAGGTTTTAGAAAGGTCGCCATCATTTGTAAAAAGTAATAACCCCGTTGTATTTCTATCGAGTCGGCCTACGGGATATATGCGCTCGGTACAGGCTGTTTTTACCAACTGCATTACCGTTTTACGCTCATGTGTGTCTTTCACTGTGGTAATAAAACCTTTGGGTTTATTCAGAAGTACATATACCTTTTTTTCTATCTTAAGCGATTCCCCGTTATAAACCACCTCGTCGTTTCTTTTTACTTTGTAGCCTAGCTCTGTAATCACTTTACCATTTACTTTTATTTCTCCATTGGTAATAAGTTCATCGGCTTCTCTTCTTGAGCAAACTCCCGCATTAGAGATATATCGGTTGAGGCGTATATCATCCGTAGCGGTGGTGAAAGGCACATTTTTCTTTTGGCTAATCTCTTTGAACTTTTCGGTGTTGTACCTAGGGGCTTCGTTTACAGGAGTTTCTTTCTGAAATTTCCTTTTATTTTTTGAACTATCCTTTCTTTTATCAGAAGAGAAATTTCTATCGCGCCCCAATTCTGAACGGTTTCTATCATTTTTTGAATCGCTGAAGCGGTTGTTT
>CAZFQW010000242.1:0-3859 GCA_964521225.1 uncultured Roseobacteraceae bacterium | reverse complement strand
GTGATTGCGCCCCAATTCTGAACGGTTTCTATCATTTTTTGAATCGCTGAAGCGGTTGTTTCTCTCCGAAGAAGCATTTCTGTTGAACCCAGAACGGTCTTCTCTTTTTTCCGAATCGTTGTAGCGAGGTCTTCTTTCCGAAGAGTCGTTGTGATTGCGCCCCAATTCTGAACGGTTTCTATCATTTTTTGAATCGCTGAAGCGGGGGTTTTTATTAGCAGAAAAATCTCTATTGCGTTTAAACTCAGGGCTGCCTTTACCTCTTTCTGCATCGCCAAAGCGATTATTTTTTTCAGAAGAAGTACTTTTATTGCGTTCAGTATCTGAGCGGTTTTTGTCTTTCGAAGACTTATTAAATCGTTTTTTATTGGGGAACTTATCCATGGCTTAAAACCAACTAAGGCAAATAATTAAAGAAGATATAGGGGGGTGTTGTAAACTTTAAAAGATTGCAATACAACAAACCTCCAAAACATAAAGCCTTGGAGGTTTCAGTGCAAAGGTCGCTAGAAAAATGGGAAAGTACTACTTTTTCTTTTTAGGCGCAGCCTTCTTTTGAGGGGCGGCTTTTTTCTTAGGGGCAGCTTTTTTCTTTTCTGGAGTAGCTTCAATAATTTCCATACATTCTGCTAAGGTTAGTTCCTCAGCTGTTTTATCCTTCGGAATTTTAAAGTTGTTCTTCTGAAAAGAGATATAAGGCCCCCATCGGCCGTTTAATATTTTTAGTTCTGGCTCTTCGTCAAATAGCTTAATGGTTTTTTTAGCGTCGGCTTCGCGTTTATCTTTTATAAGTTGAATTGCCGTTTCTAAATCTACCGAAAGAGGGTCTAGTTCTTTCCCCAACGAAACAAATTTGCTGTCGTGGCGAATGTAAGGGCCAAATCTACCAATAGCGGCCACTACTTTTTTATCTTCAAACATACCTACATCTCTAGGAAGTTTAAAGAGTTCAAGGGCATCTTCAAGGGTAATATTTTCGATATACTGCCCTTTCCGCAGCGAGGCGTAAATTGGTTTTTCCTCGTCGTCATTATCGCCTATTTGTGCATAAGGACCGTACTTGCCCAACCGAACAGAGATTGGTTTCCCGGTTTTAGGGTCGGTTCCCAATGCTTTTGTAGAACTTACTGAACTTCTTTCTACATTTTCTTCTGTATCTTCTACTGCTTTATGGAAATCTCCGTAGAAGTTGGCAAGCATAGAGTTCCATGTTGCTTTTCCATTCGCAATTTCATCGAACTTCTCTTCCACCTTCGCCGTGAAAGAATAGTCCACAATATTTGCGAAATACTTGGTAAGGAAGTCGTTTACGACCATGCCGTCGTTGGTGGGGAACAGTTTGTTTTTTTCTGCACCAGTAATTTCGGTAGCCGTTTGTTCTTGGATGTTATCATCCTTCAAGAGGAGTATAAAATATTTTCGTTCAACACCCTCTCTTGCTTCTTTTACCACATAATTTCGTTTGATGATGGTAGAGATAGTTGGGGCATAAGTAGAAGGTCTGCCAATGCCAAGTTCTTCCAGTTTTTTTACTAAGCTTGCTTCAGTGTATCTAAATGGCGGGCGCGAAAATCTTTCAGTAGCCTTAATATTATTTAAGTCGAGTGCTTGCCCTACATTTAATGGGGGCAACATACCTTCTTGTTCTTCATCGGGGTCTTCGTCGTCAAAAGATTCTATATAAACCTTTAAAAAGCCGTCGAACTTAATTACTTCTCCCTTTGCAATAAATTTCTCATTGGAAGTTGAAATCCCAATAGTAGCAGTTGTTTTTTCGAGCTTGGCATCTGCCATTTGCGAGGCAATTGCTCGTTTCCATATTAGTTCGTACAAGCGTGCTTCGTTTCTTTCTGCTGAAATTTCGCTTACAGAAAAATCGGTTGGTCGGATGGCTTCGTGCGCCTCCTGTGCCGATTTCGATTTCGTTTTGAATTTACGGGGTTGAGAATATTTTTCTCCATAGCCTACCGTAATTTGTGCAGAAGCAGTACCCATTGCTTCATCGGAAAGATTCACTGAGTCGGTTCTCATGTAAGTGATATGACCCGCCTCGTAGAGTTTTTGAGCAACTGCCATTGTCTGCAAAACCGAAAAACTCAACTTTCTGCTCGCCTCTTGTTGTAAAGTAGAGGTTGTAAAAGGAGCCGCAGGAGATTTTTTACCGGGCTTAGTTTCTAAATTTTCAATACTGAAATTAGCCCCTTTGCACTGATCAAGAAAGGCAAAAGCGGTATCTTTATCAGCGAATTTTTTGGGAAGCTCAGCTACCAAAGTTTTACCGCCTTTTAAGTCGAAAATAGCATTTACTTTATAGCTCGAAGTTGTATTAAAATCGTGAATTTCTCTTTCGCGTTCTACAACCAACCTTACGGCAACCGATTGTACCCTGCCTGCGGAAAGTCCTCTTTTAATCTTTTTCCACAAAATTGGCGAAAGCTCGAAACCAACGAGCCTGTCGAGCACTCTTCTTGCTTGTTGGGCGAAAACTAAATCAGTATCAATTCCACGTGGCGATGAAATAGCATTTAAAATAGCATTTTTAGTGATTTCCCTAAATACAATTCTTCTTGTGTCTTTCTCATTAAGGTCGAGTGCTTCCTTTAAATGCCATGAAATTGCTTCGCCTTCTCGGTCGTCGTCAGTTGCTAGCCAAACCAAATCTGCTTTTTTTGCTAATTTTTTCAACTCGCTAACCACCTGCTTTTTGTCGTCGGAGATTACATAGGAAGGTTCAAAACCGTTTTTTATATCGATTGCTGAATCGCCTTTGGGTAAATCTCTTACATGACCATAGCTCGATTTAACCAGATAGTCTTTTCCAAGATACTTCTCAATGGTTTTAGCCTTAGCAGGCGACTCGACAATTACTAAGTTTTTTGACATAGATGCAATGAATGAATGTGTATTTTTAGCCTTTGCTGGCTTGTAAAATCAGCAATTGATGCTTTTTGTTTCCGAACGTAATATTTTCGTATAAATGTTACAATGCTAACAGAAACGTCTACAAAAGTTTGAAAAAATCTTTGTTAACCCAAAGAATTATGAAAATAGCTCATTAATTCTTCTGTAAGATACGCTTTTACCTTCCCTACTTTTTATGAAATATTTTTGCAGGAACCTTCTCTTTTCGAGGAAACATTTTTAGTAGAAGACGATTAAGCTTAGGAATTTCTTACACATTTTAATTTAAACAAATAGGCGGTTAACCTGCTTTACAAGTAGGTAAAGATGGGCAAATAAACAGTATTAGCAATATTGTTATCAAATGAGTTCATACTTTGGTTGAAGTATGAAAAAATGAGTTTCATTTAAGCTAGGCAAATAAAAACTAGCTTATCTAGTATTAGCCCTTACAACTTCAGTTATTTGATGTAAAGACAATGGCAAGTAGGTGAATAACAATTTATTAAATAACAAGACAGGGCTTTATCAATAAAATGACTTAAATCTTAATAAATATAAATTTCACTGTTTATCTTAGCGATGTTCTGAAAGCAATAAATTACACTCTATCATATAACTTTAAACATATAATATAAATGAGCAATAAAGCAGAACTCCATTACAATGGAAACGTTTACGAGTTACCTGTTATAAAAGGTACGGAAAATGAGCAAGCAGTAGATATCAGTAAACTCCGTGCTCAGTCGGGTTTAATTACTATTGATCCTGGTTTTAAAAATACAGGTTCAACTACAAGTAGCATTACCTTTCTCGATGGAGAAAAAGGGGTTTTACGTTACCGAGGTTATTCAATAGAAGAGTTAGCCGAAAAGGCAAACTTTTTAGAGGTTGCTCATTTGCTTATTTATGGCGAATTACCTTCAAAAGAAACACTTACTGAGTTTGAGGAAAGCAT
>CAZFQW010000241.1:0-5939 GCA_964521225.1 uncultured Roseobacteraceae bacterium | reverse complement strand
AACCCTCCGGCACCTGTGCTTACCACGTCCCAGTTGCCGAAGTCGCTCCAGTTATCGGTAGTACCTTTCCCCACCCAATAACGAATGCCGGGGTCGCTCACGCCTATCGCAAACCTATTGTAATTGGCTATGGTTGTAATCGGTGCAGTTGGGCTACTCGGATTGGTAATTGTTCCTGTAGTTACATTGTTTAGAATCGAAGGATCTTCACTGCCATGATTTGTCCAAACAGTTCCTGTCCATCCTGCAACTACAAGGTTGGGCACTACAGTGGCAGGGATAACAAGGTTGTTATTCCAACTCATGGTAACTTCAACGGTAGAGGTCCCAACGTCTCTTGTGAGTTCCCAATGACCTTCATCTATGATTTTTACTAATTGGTCGCTTCCCGCTTGTGTATCGAAGCTAGTAACACTGCCAGGAGAACTATGTTTGTATTCGGCGGTAAAAGCATCGGTTACAACCAAAGGAGCAGAAATTCTGATGGGTTGGTATTTTTCTGCGGCGGTTAACAAAGAGGAGGTTGTCCCAATGGGAAATGTGAATATGTCATCTCCAATTTTTCTGATAGGACCGTCTATAAAGTTTCTACTGTCATTTGCGAGGCGAGTATAAGTAACGCCATCACCTAAGGTTAATAAATGAGTAGAAGTGGTTTTTAGAATACCTCCGCTTAATACCAATTGATTTGTCCCACTTTCATCGAGTACAACAGGAGAAAGCAGTTCCGCATAACTATCATTTCTGAGTTCTAAGGCAGCATCGAAAACATCGTTAGCACCATTAATTCGTAAAGTTTGCGGGCTAGCCGTAGTTCCATCGTTGAAGACCAATGCACCACTTGTCCAACTAGCGTTGCTTCCTTCAATCACAGCCGTTTTCCCATCGCCTATCAGATTTAGCGTCCCCTGAAATTGTCCTCGTGTTAACGTAAAGCTATTCACCACATTAACTGCAGTGGCTAAAACGGTTATTTTATCGGAAGCGGTATTGTTTATAGTAAAGTTGTATAAATCCAAGTTGGTCCCTAAAACCAAAGAACCATCTGCACTATTAAACTCAACCGTACCTTGGTTATGGTTAAAAGTCCCAGTCACAAACATCGCTACTTTAAGATGCAAAATACCTCTTGTGGAAGTAAATGTTCCTCCTGTACCAATGTTAAACTGTTGGTCAACGGTTATATTACTGGGTATTGCTGCAGTAGAACCATTAAAAGTTCCGCCACTTTGTGAAAGGTTACTTGAAATATTAATCGTTAAATCGCCTTGATTAAAAGTACCACTTGCAATATTTAAATCACCATTAATATCAAGTGTTAACCCTGTATTTGAAGGAGCGATAGTACCGGTATAATTACGGATAGAAACGGAGGCGGGGGTAATGTCAACATCAATACTTATGTTTCTATTAACTTTAAGAGATACTGCAGTATAGATACCTAGAGTAGTTATACTGCCATCAATAATAGCTTCGAACGAATTAGATATGCCAGGAACTGAAGGTGGTGTAAAACCTCCTTCATCTCTCCAATTATCAATATTAGACCAATTGTTATCAACGGCACCAACCCAGTATACTTGTGCATGCGCTTGTGTTGTAAAGAGCAGACCTAAAAAGAAGAAAATAGAAATTCTTAAAAGTTTAGAAACAGAAGTTGGCAATTTCATATTGCATTAATAAATGTAGTGAACAATAGGATAGTTTGTTTGTGCTATCTATCCTATTACACTGCTACCAAGTGCAACTTAGCAACTTAAGAATAGAAAGCAATGGTTCTCAAATATACGCTCTTTTACTTTGCTGTTAAAGCAAAAGAGCGCAAAGCTTATTCTGGATATGTATAATAAGTTTAAACTAAGGACTTGTCCTAATTTAATTTAAGAAAAAGCATCTCATTTCCAGATAGTTATCTCATATTAAATACAATTTAATCTTGTCCGAGTACTTATTAATCTGATATTTTCAACGTTCGTATTAATTGTTAAGTGCTGCTTTAAATGTATTTATCGCCCTTTTGCGAGCGAACCTATGTTCAACAATAGGCTTTGGGTAGCTAAATTCTTGAAACTCGGGTACCCATTTTCTAATGTACCTTAGCTGAGGGTCAAATTTCTCGGTTTGCGAGTAAGGATTAAACACCCTGAAATACGGATGTGCATCTGTGCCCGTACCCGCTGCCCATTGCCACCCACCATTGTTGGCCGACATGTCATAATCGAGTAGTTTACCTGCAAAGTAGCGTTCTCCCCAACGCCAATCTAATAGCAAATGCTTTGTTAAAAAACTAGCGGTAATCATTCTTACCCTGTTGTGCATAAATCCAGTTTCGTTCAACTCTCTCATGCCCGCATCTACAATTGGGTAACCCGTACTTCCTTTGCACCATGCCTCAAATTGTTCTTCATCTTTTCGCCAAGGCACAACATCGTATTTCCTATTGAAATTTTCATTTTCCACATGAGGGAAATTACTGAGTACCATCATGTAAAAATCACGCCATGTGAGTTCGTTGAGCCAACTATCGCTATGGGCTAGTCCTTTTTTCACGGCAGAGCGGATGCTTATAGTGCCAAACCGCAAATGAACGCTTAATCTGCTTGTGCCTTCAATTCCGGGGAAATTTCTGTCTTCTTCGTACCTGTCTAAAATTTTCGACTGAATTTCCTCTGATGGGAAGGCGATTCCCGCATTGGTAAAGCCCATCTCTGTTAGGGAAACTAGAGGGAAAGCATCAACCTTAAAAAAACGATTAAAATGCCCTTCGGTAGAATAGTTTGGCAATCCCCCCTCTTCTAGTTGAGCTCTCCATTTTCTTCCGTAAGGGCTGTAGACGCTGTAGGGCTTACCATCATTTTTTACAATCTCTGTTTTTTCAAAGATGCATTGGTCCTTAAAGGTTTTAAAGGCAATTCCTTCCGAAAGTAAATATTCTCCAATAGTAGCATCGCGTTGGATTGCATAAGGTTCATAATCGTGATTGGTGTAAACTTCTGCTACATCATAAGTAGCTAGCAGCTCGCTCCACACTTCTTCGGGAGTACCGTACTTTACCAATAAAGAACTACCCATTGCTTCTAGCTGTCTTTTTATTTTTTCTAGGTAGAAGTGAATGAATGATACCCTTTTATCGTCTTTTGCCTCAAGCTTATCTAATATTTTTTTGTCGAAGATAAAAAGGGGGAGCACTGGGTTGCCACTTTTGAGGGCATGATAAAGCCCTGCATTATCTTCTAAGCGCAAGTCTCTTCTATGCCAGAATATTGAAATTTTCATTGTCTGATTGTATTACGAGTTTTTATGTAGAAAAACCTTTATATTGCTAAAATACAAAGGTCATAAAAGTAAATTTATTAAATCTATTTCATTAGAAAGAGCGCACCGAAGACATCCCTCCATCGGCACCAATAATTTGCCCTGTAACCCAAGCAGCGGCAGGGGAGAGTAAAAATGCCGATAAAGCAGCAATTTCTTCGGAAGAGCCTACTTTGTTAAGCGGATGCCTTTTAGCCGAAGCTTCTCGTTTTTCGTCGGTGCTTAAAAGTTGTTGGGCAAGGGGAGTATCGGTTAAAGAAGGCGCAATAGCATTTACCCTAATATTGGCATTGGCAAACTCTGCCGCTAAAGAGCGTGTAAGCCCTTCAATAGCTCCTTTGGCAGCGGCAACACTTGCATGGAAACCCATTCCTGTTTGCACGGCAACAGTACTGTAAAGCACAACCGAAGCTCCTTTTGCCTTTCTTAAATGGGGGGTTAGTGCCTGAATAACCTTAATAGCCCCTAGTACATTAATCTGAAAATCATTTAGAAAATCTTCTTCTTTGAGTCTGTTAAAAGGTTTTAGGTTGATCGTGCCGGGGCAATAGGCAATACCATGAATTTCAGCAGGAAGCTCTTTGAGCAGACTTTCATCAAAACTGCGTACATCGAGAGAAATATGAGGAACAGAAAGGTTGCTTGGTTTATTCCTAGAAGCACTAAATACATTTGCTCCCTCTGCCACGAGTTGCTGCGCTAAAGCATTGCCAATTCCTGAACTTGCTCCTACAACTAAAATATTTTTATTACTGAAATTTTCCATCTAAATTATTATGGTTTTGTTGACATTAATTCCAATTCAGTAACCTACCGTCTAACAATGTGTTTTTAAAAAACAGGAACTATTCGGCAATTGATTTTATATTAGGGTTACAGACCATAATTTGGTGCTCTATTTTTCAAAAACTTCTAATTAACATAGCGTTTAAACACTACCTTAATCTCAGCAAATAAATAAAAGTAAAATGCGAAACGGCTTAATTATTTTCTCGATACTCTTATTCTTATCATTTCATTTATCGGCACAGGAACTACATTATTTTATAGGATTTACCGACAAGTCGTCTACTTCGTTTACTTTGGATAGGCCAGAGGAGTTCTTATCTCAAAAATCTTTATTGAGAAGAACAAAGCAAAATATATCTCTTACTGAAAGAGATTTACCGGTGAGTGCTGCTTATTTAGCGGCGATTAGAGCAACAGGGGCAAAAGTAATTTATACTAGTAAATGGGTGAACGCTGCTCTTGTAGAAGCAACGGTAAATCAAATCGATGAAATTAGAGCCTTTGAGTTTACAAAAGAGTTACCGTATGTAACACGAGGCATGCAAGCCAATAGCCTGAGTACCCAAGAGCAAGAAGCATACGGGGCAAGTTTCGGGCAAGCAGATATGATTGGGCTTGACGATATGCACGAAATGGGCTACACAGGGGCAGGGATTGAAATTGCTATTTTAGATGGGGGATTCCGAAATGCGGATACCGACCAATCTTTTAAAGATATATTTGAAAGCGAGCGACTTTTAAGCACTTTCGATTTTGTAGATGGAGATGAAAATGTATATGAAGCCTCTGACCACGGAAGGCAAGTGTTCTCAATTACAGGCTCTTTCCAAGCAGAAACAATGATAGGAGGGGCTTACGGGGCTTCTTTCCACCTTTTTAGAACTGAAAATACAGCAGTCGAAACTCGCCTCGAAGAAATTTATTGGCTATTGGCAGCAGAAAAAGCAGATAGTTTAGGGGTTGATATTATTCTTTCTTCACTCGGTTATACTACGTTCGATTTAGACGAAGATAGCTATACCGTTGAAGCGCTAGATGGTAATACTGCTCTTGTAACAGTAGCAGCCGATTTGGCAGCTTCTACCGGAATGCTAGTGGTTACTAGTGCCGGAAACGAGGGTAACGACCCTTGGCAAAAAATTACCTCGCCTGCCGATGCCGATTCTGTACTTTCTGTAGGCGCGGTGAACCAAAATGGAGAATATATGGAATTTAGCTCGCTTGGCCCCACTGCCAACGGACGCATTAAACCCGAAGTAGCAGCGCAAGGCTGGTTTACAATTGCTAGCAATGGGGGAGGAGGCACCCGCTCTACGATAGGGACTTCTTTTGCTGCTCCACTTGTGGCAAGTTTAGCCGCAGGTTTATGGCAAGCTCGCCCCGAACTAAACAATATGGACATCATCAGAATTTTGAAAGCTACAAGCTCTCAGGCAGAAAATCCTGATAATTTATTGGGGTATGGAATTCCTGATTTTAATAGGGCTTTAGAATATGAAGAGGTAACCGCTCTTAATGCAGAAGGCACACTTTCTGATCCAGAAATTTATCCGAATCCTTTTGAAGTTGATTTTTCCATTGTTTTCCCAGAAAATGAAGTAGGACAAAAAATCGATATTTTAATATTTAGTACCGAAGGAAAAGTGCTATTTGAGGAAACTCAGTTTTTAAAAAGTACTACATCGAAAATTCGTTTTCCTGAATCGATAAAAGGGGGCGTTTATATTCTTAAATTGGAAAGTCTGAAAGGTTTTAGAACATTTCGAATTATTAAATCATATTATTAAGTCATAATTTTTTAGATTTATCTTGTTCAATTTTTTATTAAACATAAT
>CAZFQW010000240.1:0-5943 GCA_964521225.1 uncultured Roseobacteraceae bacterium | reverse complement strand
TTTACAGAATCTTTTTTCCCTATTACATAGTTTTTATCTTTGATACTTAATGAAATAAATTATTGATTATGGAACTACTTTCAACCATTTTATTATTTGGTATGCCTGGCGGTTGGGAATGGATTATCATTGTTTTGGTAGTCTTGCTTCTTTTTGGAGCTAAAAAAATCCCCGAATTGGCACGTGGCTTAGGGCGAGGTATCCGTGAATTTAAAGATGCTACACGCGAAATTAAAGACGAAATTGATGATAGTGTGAAGAACGCCGATCCCAATAAACCTTAGTGAGCATTGAGTTTTACATTTTGAGTTTTGAATTTCGCAGTAAAACCGCTGAATTTTCGAAAACTTAAATTCATTACTTCTCAATAAAAACGCCCTGAATTGCTTAAATTTTCTGCCAGAAGAAGCTTCAATGCATCTTCTGGCTATTTCGTTTTACTCTTAAATTTCCTTCCCCTTGTACCGTTCATATTCAGCATATTTTTCAGCCTTACAGTCCTCTGAGACTACCGTTGAAGCTACTGTTCAGCAATTTTTGGCGAAAATAGAAGCCACACAAGACTTAAATATTTTTTTAGAAGTCTACCGAGATGGTGCTTTAGCCCAAGCAAAGGCTGTTGACCTTAAAATTAAAGAAGGTACAGCAGGAAAACTTGCAGGGTTAGTAGTTGGGGTAAAAGATGTAATTGCACATAAGGGGAATGGGCTTCAGGCAGGAAGCAAAATCTTAGAGGGATTCCACTCTGAATATTCTGCCACTGCCATTGAGCGACTACTTGCCGAAGATGCCATTATTATTGGCAGGCAAAATTGCGATGAATTTGCCATGGGTTCTACCAACGAAAACTCTGCCTTTGGTGCAACGAAAAACCCCGTAAACCCTGCCCATGTTCCCGGGGGCTCTTCAGGGGCTTCGGCCGCCGCCATTGCTGCCGATTTGTGCATGGTTTCGTTAGGTTCCGATACGGGAGGTTCGGTACGGCAACCTGCCTCTTTTTGTGGGGTAACAGGGCTAAAACCTACCTACTCAAGAATTTCTCGCTTTGGTTTAATTGCTTATGCCTCTTCTTTCGATGTAATCGGAATCTTATCAAAAAACACAGAAGACATTGCTCTTGTATTAGAGGTAATTGCTGGCGACGATGGCAAAGATGCTACCGTTTCCAAAGAGCCTGTTTTAGCGTACTCAAAAGTTCTTTCATTTGAAAAATCAGCCTTAAAAATAGGCTATATCCGAGAAACTATTGAGTCAGAAGGCATCCAAGAAGAAGTAAAAATAAATACTTTAGAGCGAATAGAGCAATTAAGGAAAGAGGGGCATACCATTGAAGCTATTGATTTCCCTTTGCTTGATTACGTTTTGCCTACTTATTATATCCTTACTGCGGCAGAAGCAAGCACCAATCTTTCTAGGTTTGATGGCGTCCGCTATGGTACAAGAATCCCAAACCCTCAGGATATTGATAGTCTATATCGTGAAACAAGAACAGAAGGATTTGGTGCTGAAGTAAGAAGGCGTATTATATTAGGGTCTTTTGTGCTAAGTGCTAGTTACTTCGATGCTTATTTTACCAAAGCACAAAAAGTAAGAAAGCTTATTCAGGAAAAAACGATGGAGCTATTAAAGCAATACGATTTTTTAATTTGCCCTACTGCCCCTAGCACTGCCTTTAAGCTAGGTGCCTTCGACGAAGCAAATCCGTTACAAATGTACTTAGCCGATTTATATACGGTACAAGCTTCTGTAAGTGGTATTCCTGCTATTTCAGTTCCTAATGGCTTCGATAACAATGGCTTACCCGTAGGGTTGCAAATTATGGCTAACGCATTCGAAGAAGGAAAATTATTAGCGTTCTCAAAATATCTGGAAAATTAAATGGTTGTTAAATAAAGGTCTTTTAACAATTACAACAATACTCAATTAAGATTTTATGAATTACTTTAGAATTCTACTAATTTCTTTAGTTTTAACTTGCTCTCTCGTTCCTTCTCTTACTGCTCAGACTATTGATAGCACATTCACTGTAGCACTGCCTCCCGATTTCGACTTTCCAGTGAACCAAGTAGTAGAAGCGGCGAATATTATTCCCGATATTGAGCAATTAAATTTTGATACCACAGCAGCCATTCAAATCGAAGAAGTTATATTCGATGGTAACTTGGTGAATTATGTTTCAGAAAGTGTTATTAAAGACCGTTTATCTTGTCTGCAAACCGATTTACCCCTCTCTTACCACGAACGGGTGAGGGTGTTTATAGATTATTTTGCAGTAAAAAACAGAGATTTTACCTTGAAAATCCTTCAAAGAAAAAATTTATATTTCCCTCTTTTTGAAAAAATTCTTGCAGAATATGGGCTTCCCGACCAACTAAAATACCTTTCTATTATTGAGTCTGCCTTAGTACCACATGCCCGCTCTCATGCTGGTGCAGTAGGCTTATGGCAATTTATGCCTTATACAGGTCGCCTTTACGGTTTAAGAAGAAATTATTATGTTGATGAGCGCATGGATCCAGAAAAAGCAACAAGAGCCGCATGTAAATACCTAAAATATTTACACGAGCTATTTGGTGACTGGGAACTAGCAATTGCTGCCTATAACTGTGGTCCCGGAAATGTGAGGAAAGCACTCAGAAGGTCGGGCAAACCTTATAAGTTTTCTACTGAATATAACGAAGACGATAAAAATATGAACACCTTAATTGGTGGCAGTTCTCACTTTTGGGATGTTTATACACGCCTTCCAAGAGAAACCCGTTCTTACCTACCTCAATTGGTGGCGATGACCTATGTTATGTCTTATGCCGAAGAACATCACTTAATTCAAGAGAAGCCATCATTTCCTATCCCTACCGAAGAAATTTATGTAAGCCAATCGGTTGATTTTGCGAAACTGTCTAAAGAATTGAACGTCTGCTTCGACGATTTGAAACTAATGAACCCCGAGCTAAGATGGGGAATTGTTCCTGCTGATGTTAAAAACTATGGGTTTAAAATCCCGACTGCCCGCCTTTCTCAATTTTTAAATAATAGAGAAGCTATTTTAGCAAAGTCGAAATATACCGGGGGGAGAAGTCTTAACTATACCGACTCTAATCAAAAGAAAGGAGGCAGCGACGGCAAGTATTATCATACGGTAAGAAGGGGCGAAACCTTGGGGTTAATTGCACAACGAAATGGTGTTGGCTTGTCAAAGCTAAGAGCATGGAATGGCATTTATTCTAACCTCATTAAACCGGGACAAAAACTAGTAATTTACGGGCCGGGCACACAGCCCAAAACAAAAGCCATTGCTAATAAATCTGCTTCTGTTGCCCAAAATCAGAGTATTATTCCTTCAGGCAAAACGTATACAGTACGCTCAGGCGATTCGTTGTGGTTGATTTCGCAAAAATTTAAAGGGATGACGGTAGATAAATTGAAACGCTTGAATAACCTCCGCTCGAACAACCTTAAACCAGGGCAAAAACTTAAACTTGGTTAAGATGCTTGCAAATTACACCAAAGTCAGTAAAATATATTTTAGGCTCTCTCTTATAATTTTAGCTCTTTCTATTTCTTCTTGTAAAAACTTTAACAATGTTACCTCAGAGTCGTTACCGATTAGCCACCAACCTTGGGACACTCTGCTTAAAGCGCATGTAGATTCGGTAGGTAAAGTAAATTATGAGGGTTTTATTAGAGATAGCGTACAGTTAAACAGCTATTTAAATATACTTTCTAACGGTTTCCCAAACGCTGAAAACTGGACTGAAAACGAGCGAATGGCTTACTGGATTAATGCTTACAATGCATTTACAGTACAGCTTATTATAAGAAACTACCCTTTAGAAAGTATCAAAGATATTGGTTCTACAGTTGCTATTCCATTTATAAATTCAGTGTGGGACATTGCTTTTTTTTCTGTTGAAAACCAAAACCTTACCCTCAATAATATTGAGCACAGTATTCTACGAAAAGAATTTAATGAACCCAGAATTCATTTTGCAATTAATTGCGCATCAAAATCTTGCCCTCCGTTAAGGACGGAAGCCTATACTGCCGAAAAGTTAGAGACCCAACTAAAAGAACAGGCAATTCTATTTATCAATCACCTTGACTATAACCAAATTACTGAAGACGAAATTGTGGTTTCTAAAATCTTCTTTTGGTTCGGTGGCGACTTTGAAAAACAAGGAACACTTATCGATTACTTAAACAAGTTTTCCACTATCAAAATTAGCAAAGACGCCTCCGTAGACTTTTTAGATTATAATTGGCTTTTGAATGAATAAGCACTCTGTTGAGTTATGCTAAAAGAAGTTCCTTTATTTAACCGTTAAAGTAGGAATGCAAGTACTGAGAAAAGGGAAATCGTAGCTTATTACAGATGAATGGCACGACTTTTAGTACTTTATTAATCAACCAGTTAACAATTAGATATAAATTAATTTTGTTGAAGTACTTATTAGAATTTAAAATACGATGAACAAAAAAATTTTATTGCTCAGTATATTAATTTCGGGAATTAGCATCGTCGGATTTGCTCAAGAAGACCCCTATGCTAACCAATATAATGAGCACTCAGTAAGGCCTATTCGCAAAGACGACCAAATGTTCAAGAAGTCGCTTTGGTGGAGAATGGATTTAAGAACAAAGCAAAATACACCTTTTTTTGCTAATAATAATGAAATTTCTCGCTTACTGATTAATGCTGTTAGAGAAGGCAGAATTGAGCCTTTTACCAACGACTCTCTCAATACTCGTATGAGCATTGAAGATTTTAACGAAAAATTGAGAATCCCTCAGGCGGCGCTCGATGCAGAAGCAGATTTTAAAAAGTTTGAAGATGAAAACCTGGATTGGGGCCCTGGTACAGGAGGAACTGCTAGTAAGTCGAAAAAAGAAGAGAAAGCTCCTATTTCCAACGAATATTTTCCCCGACAACTATATATTCTAGAGCTAAAAGAAGATTTGATTTTTGATAGCAGAAGGTCAAGAATGTTTCACGATTTACAGGTGATTACCCTAATGATTCCTGCGGAACAAACACCTACAGGAATAGAAAAAGTAGTTTGTTCTTTTAGCTATTTTGAGCTAGTACATAAAGTGTTTAAGCACAATCCAGATGCCATTTGGTTCAACCCGCAAAACTCATCGCAGCACAGAAATCTTACCGATGCCTTTGAACTAGGATTACATGGTAAGTATTTAGTGAAATACGAAAATCCAAGAGATAGTTACATTGTAGATATTTACGGAGCAAACAAAAGATCATTACAAATGTCGGAGCAGGCAGTGTATCGTCTTATGGAATACGAGGCGACGCTTTGGTCTTACTGAAAGTTGTTTGGCCTTAATAATAAAAAAAACTCCAGCCTCTGAAACTGGAGTTTTTTTTATGCTTAATGCGAATCAGGCGTTAAAAAGAGCATTAAAATTATCGTTTTTTGTTATCTCAATCGAAGGAAGAGAACTATAAGGTTTACTTGTCCTATTTTTAGGCTCTGAGCTTGCGAAGAATGACAAAATTTATTCTTTAGGCTCAAAAAAAAAGATTATAACCCATGGTTCGCATGCTTTCTCCTACTCTTCCGATAAAAATGGGTAACGGAAATCGGTAGGAGGATTAAAGGTTTCTTTAATAGTTCTTGGAGAAACCCAGCGTAATAGGTTTTGCATTGCCCCTGCTTTATCATTAGTGCCCGAACCTCTTGCCCCGCCGAAAGGTTGCTGCCCTACAACAGCGCCTGTTGGCTTATCGTTAATGTAGAAGTTTCCTGCTGCGTTTTCTAATTTTTTAGCTGCTAATTCAATAGCATAACGGTCTTTGGAAAAAATAGATCCCGTTAGCGCATAAGGTGAAGTATTGTCTACCATGTAAAGTGCTTCTTCGAACATATCTTCGTGGTAAACATAAATGGTTAGCACAGGCCCAAAGATTTCCTCACACATAGTTGT
>CAZFQW010000239.1:0-5968 GCA_964521225.1 uncultured Roseobacteraceae bacterium | reverse complement strand
GCATCTTCTAGTAATGACTTATCTCATCGTTTTTGAGTATAATTCTCTATAAGTTAGTGATAGAATAAAAAGAGGATAAAAACACTCGATTCTATCTAAGAAAAACCGGTTTTCAAGATTGTGCAACCTCTTATTTTTTTTACCATAAACAGCCACAGTCATGGAAAATTTACTTGCTAGCCTAGGGCCTTTCGGATTGCTCGCCAGCTTTGCGGGATTGATAGCACTTTTTACGATAGGCTTACGATTTGTAACAATTCATAAGCCTAGTACCGAACTACAAAAAAGTAACAACGGAACGCCTTTAAAGAAATACGAAGACGTTGATATTCGCCAATACAAAGGCCTAATACGCAACGTAAGTATTGCACTCAGTCTAGCTATTGTTTTAGCAATTATGGAGTTTCCTAGTAGAGAAAATGATAGCCTTGTAGAGCTCACTAGCGATGCCAATGATATGTTTGAGGAACTACAAGACATTCCCGTTACTGAACAGCCCCCCCCACCACCACCCGAAGTACAGGAAATAAGAGGAGCTGAAATTATTGAAGTAACCGACGAAATAGAAGAGGAATTAAACGTGATTTTCGATACAGAGTTTGATGAAAATTTAGCAATTGAAGAAGCAGTGCCTCAGGCAGAAGCCGAAATAGAAGCGGAAGAAGAGGATGTAGATGAAGTATACCTCATTGTAGAAGATGCCGCAACTCCTGTTGGTGGATACGACGCTTTCTACGCATTTGTAAAGGATAAACTTAGATACCCTAGGAGTGCCCTTAAAAGCAACGTTCAAGGAAAAGTGTATGTGAATTTCATTATCGATCAACAAGGGAATATCACCAACTTAAAAGTTGCCAGAGGGATTGGAAGTGGATGCGACGAAGAGGCTGTTAGAGTGATGAAAATAGCACCTAAGTGGAACCCTGCCAGACAAAGAGGAAAAGCAGTGAGGCAAAGTATTGTAATCCCTATACATTTTAAAATAGCTAGCTTGTAAAATTGCCAAAGAAAAAGAGAAGCTTCCATTGCGAAAGCTTCTCTTTTTTTTATTCTATCATTTTGAAAATTCTATCCCATCGGACTCTTTCAAACATATTTCCTCCGGCGTCGGGTGGTGCTACCGACCACCAAATTAAGAGGCCTTTCCCCAGAATGTGGTCTTCGGGAACGAACCCCCAAATTCTTGAGTCTTGAGAGTTATGTCTATTATCTCCCATCATAAAATAATAGTTCTGATTAAAAGTATATTCTGTAACCTCAGAACCATCAATTAATAATTTACCATTTTCAATTACCGCATCGTCGTGCCCTTCAAAAGTGGTAATAATGAAGCTGTAAAAATCTAAAGCTTTTTTATCGATAGTAATAGTTTCTCCTTTTTGAGGTATTTTAAGTGGGCCAAAATTATCTAAAGACCAATCGTAACCAACTTTAGTTGGGAAAATCCTATCAGACTCTACCCCTCTATCATATTTCACTTCAATAACACTATCAACAAAGTTTAGGCTCTTCAAACTTTCAGCTACCTCGGGGCTTGTATGAATACTATATATCCCTGAATTAACTTCTCTCACTTCGCTTAAATTGATATTATAATTATTGAAAACCCTGTCGTTTATTTTAACTCCGTTTTTAGTACTTACAAAAAAGTTAGTTTGCATTTTTTCAGGATTTTCTAAAGCGCTTCCATTAATAAAAACTTCTTTGTTTTTTATTTCAAGTTCATCACCAGAGATTCCAATACAACGTTTTATATAGTTTGTTTTTAAATCGGTTGGGTACTCCAATTCTGGGGGATAATTAAAAACTACTACATCGTTGTTTTTAATCTCTGAAAAACCCGGTAATCTGAATTGTGGTAATTGTATTAAATCAGAATAAGAGGGCAAATCTGTCATCCAAATTTTCTGATGAGTTAGAGGTGCTTGTAATGGCGTTTTAGGAGTTCTAGCTCCATAATGTACTTTGCTTACAAAAAGAAAATCGCCTACTAAAAGGGACTTTTCCATTGATGGGGTCGGAATAGTAAATGCTTCTATTAAGAGCCAACGTATAATTGTAGCTGCTACTACTGCAAAAACCACTGCATCTACCCATTCTCTTAACTGGCTTTTTTTCTTTTTCCCCTTTCGCTTTTTCTTTAAGATACCCAATTCCATATTTTTTAAATGATAAGCTGAATATTTCCTTTAAATGCTACTAGTTATTGGTTCTGAAAGAAGGTCTTTCATCCCGTAAAAACCAGTTTTATCTTTTAACCATTCTGCGGCAATCACTGCGCCAAGGGCAAAGCCCTTTCTGCTATGTGCCGTGTGTTTTAGTTCAATTGTATCTATTTCCGATTGGTATTTTACCACATGTGTACCGGGTACTTTTTCTTCCCTAAAAGATTGTATAGGGATTATTTCGCCAGTGTGCTCAGCTTTCTGTGCTGCTTCTTGCCAAGTATTTAAACCCTTATGATGGCTGATGATTCCTTCAGCAATACTAATTGCCGTTCCACTAGGCGAATCTCTTTTTTCGGTATGGTGTGTTTCATCAATCGAAACCTGGTACTCACTTCCAAACCTTCCCATCAGTTCAGCGAAATGCTCATTCAACATAAAAAACAAATTTACTCCTAAACTAAAGTTAGAAGCATAAAAAAATGTTCCTTGTTCCTGTTCACAAACGTCTGATACCCTATTCATTTTACTTACCCATCCTGTTGTTCCGCTTACTACAGGGAGCTTTTTCTTAAAACAAGTAATAATGTTATTAACTGCCGATGCTGGTTGCGTGAACTCAATGGCAACATCGTGCGTACCCTTTTCAACTGCTTCAATATTATCGGTTTCACCTACAATTCCAGAAATGCTATGCCCTCTTTCTAAAGCAATTTGTTCTATCGCTTTTCCCATTTTTCCGTATCCAATTAGCAGAATCTTCATTTTACAATTTAAGATATGATTGCAAATATAGGGTTATCAAGTCTATTTTAACGTTAAAACAATAGAAAGCCCAGGAGCGAATGGACTATTCCTATTATTTGTAGAGTTAAGAGGAATGAATGCTGGTTTTATGGTCATGCTTAAATCGTTGCTTACATCAAATTTATTAAGGTGGCCATCAACGGCTGCATCGGCTACTACAAGCCCATAAAACAAAGCAGAGAGTATAATATTATAATCTCGATCTCTTCTGGCTGTATCTCTTCTTCGTCTTAGGTTATCGTCGGTAAAAAAAATAAATCTGATATCGACTTGGGTCTCCTCATTTCTATCTGTTAAAAAAAACAGGTTATCTCGTGATTCTATGTAGCGCTCATTAAAGAGACTTATTGTATAACCAAAGTAACCGAAACCTGCTGCTACAAGTGGTACTTTCCAATATTTACGATTATAAATTTGCCCTAATCCTGGCAAGATACCCGAAAGAAGCGCTGCTTTGGAAGGGCTTTTCAGTTTTTGGCGAATTGCCAATTTATAATTTAACTGCCTAAGTTCTTTTTTGGAGAGGCTTCTTACAGAGTCTGCTGGTATGATTGAAATATCAGCGGTTATATTTCCACTCAGAGATACAGAATCAACAGCTTTTATTTTCTTCTTTTTGAAAAGTTGAAATTTTTTCTTCACTTTCGTTGAGTCAGATTCGCTTTGCGTTTCTTGCGCCCATAGCGAAGCAGACATCAAAAGACATCCAAAAAATAAAGAGATTGATTTTTGTCGAACAGAAAGCATTCACAAATTTCTAGAATGTGCACAAGAACTGGTTTTGTTTGGTGTTAAAAAAGCTTACTTTTCAATTAATTCTAAAATTCTATTGAGGTCTTCAACATTATGGAAAGGAATTTTGATTTCACCTTTATCCTTGCCATTTGTTTTTAATTGAACTTTTGTGCCTAATAGAGAAGCTAAGTTTTCTTGCACTCGTTTATAGGCTGGTGTAAGTGCTTTTATTGAAGGGATATTGTTTGTTTGTTGCTGTTTTTCCTCTTCGGGATTTAATGCTTGCCTTACTATTTCTTCTACCTTGCGTACAGAAAGTTTTTCTTCGATAATTCTTTTCAGAAGAACTAGTTGGTCGCCTACATCGGTAAGGTTTGTTAACTCTTTTGCGTGCCCTATACCAATTAGATTATCTCTAATGGCACTTTGCACATCGGGTGGAAGCTTTAGAATTCTTAGATAATTGGTAACTGTAGAACGTTTTTTCCCAACTCTTTTCCCTAAGTCTTCTTGGTTTAAATTGCATTCTGTGATTAATCGTTGGTAACTCAGGGCAATTTCCATAGCGTTTAAGTCTTCCCGCTGAATGTTCTCAATCAATGCCATTTCGCGCATTTGTTGGTCGTCAGCAGTTCTTATATAGGCAGGAACAACTTTTAAACCTGCTATCTCAGAGGCTCTTTTTCTTCTTTCTCCAGAAACTAGTTGGTATTTATTGTTAGAGAGCTTACGAACTGTAATTGGCTGGATTATCCCATGTTCTTTGATCGATTCAGAAAGCTCAATGAGAGCACTTTCTTCAAAAGCTGTTCTTGGCTGGTATGGATTTGCCTCAATGTCTTCGAGTTTAATCTCTGAAAAGATTTTACTTTCTGCATACGAAGATGGGTCCACATCGCTTAAAAGCGAGCTTAAGCCTTTTCCTAATCCTCTTTTCTGAAGTTTTGCCATATTTGATGTTAGTTCTGCAGTAGTTAAATGTGTTACCACCACTGTTTTTAGGTAGATACTATTTTGCTAGTTTATTTTTTTCAAGAATTTCTTGAGCTAGGTTAAGGTAGCTTACTGCTCCTTTGCTTTCGCCGTCGTAAGCAATTACTGGCACACCAAAACTTGGGGCTTCGCTCAACCTAATATTTCGAGGGATAATTGAATCGAATACCATTTGCGAAAAATGTTTTTTCACTTCTTCAATTACCTGGTTTGAAAGCCTTAGTCTTACATCGTACATCGTAAGAAGGATACCCTCAATAACCAAGGCAGTATTTAAGCGAGATTGTATAATTTGGATGGTACTTAAAAGTTTACCCAGGCCTTCTAGGGCATAAAATTCACACTGTACGGGGATAATCACCGAGTTTGCCGCAGTAAGGGCATTTACGGTAATTAACCCCAATGAAGGAGAGCAATCAATCAAAATAAAATCGTATTGGTCTTTAATTGAATCGAGCGCAATTTTCATTTTTTCTTCGCGCTCTTCTATGTTAATCATTTCTACTTCAGCACCTACTAAATCTATATGTGAGGGTACGATGTCTAAATAATCGTATGCGCTTTCAAGAATAATATCTTTAATGTCGGCATCGCCTACCATGCATTGGTAAATTGTATCTTTATTATCTGTAGTGCTAATGTTTATGCCTGAGGTAGCATTTGCCTGTGGGTCGGCATCAACAATTAAAGTTTTATATTCTAAAGCTGCGAAACTCGCTGCAAGGTTAACGGTTGTGGTAGTTTTACCTACTCCCCCTTTTTGGTTTGCAACTGCGATAATTTTACCCATTTTAGTTTTGTTTAAGCTATGTTTAAAACGATTTTAGCTTGATTTTCCAAATGAAAACAAAAGTAGAGTCTTTCGATAGAAGGGCAAATATATTGCTTTCATCGAAAACCCTACGGATTTCTATTTGCCAGATTTTTTCTTGAGTCCTCCAAAAACATTTTTAAGCAGATTAGTAACCTGAGCTTTAGGATTTTCCCTTATTTTTTTCTCTTCTTCCCCTACCTTATAAAAAACGCCGTCAAGTGCTTTCATGGTTACATACTTAGACAAATCGGTTTCTGTGGGCGCATCGAGGTTCAAGAACCTGCTCACCGGAGAGTTACTAACCTCTTTATAGGTATTGATAAACTTTGCCCAAATATCACTTGTACTTTGGTTGCCTACTAGTTTCTTATCGAGCGAGCCTTGAATGGCAGGTTTAAAAATAACCACTAGGCTATCGTAGGTTCTGTCGTGTAGGTAACCCGTGGCGGCGGTA
>CAZFQW010000238.1:0-5987 GCA_964521225.1 uncultured Roseobacteraceae bacterium | reverse complement strand
GTAGGCTTATCTGCTAACTTCGTACTCTCAAAATACATAAAGAAATTACTCCCTAAAATGATAAATTTTCAGCATTTTACCCTTGAAAACGGGCTGCGTGTTTGGGTCCACGAAGACCACTCTGTACCCACTGCTACTGTAAATATTTTGTATGATGTAGGCTCTCGCGACGAACAAGAAGACAAAACGGGTTTCGCCCATCTGTTTGAACATTTAATGTTTGGAGGCTCAAAGCACATTGCAGAATACGACAGAGCCGCACAGCAAGCAGGAGCCATTAATAATGCCTTTACAAGCCCCGATATTACCAATTACTACCTCAGTTTACCCACCGATAATTTAGAAACGGCGCTTTGGCTAGAGTCGGACCGAATGCTGCAACTCTCGTTCGACCCTGAGGTACTCGAAGTACAACGGAAAGTAGTGATTGAGGAGTTTAAGCAACGATACCTTAACCAACCTTATGGCGATGTTTGGCTGAAATTACGCCCACTTGCTTATAAAAAACATCCTTACCGCTGGGCAACAATTGGCAAAGACCTCAGCCATATTGAAAAAGCAACAATGGACGACGTCCGCCATTTTTATAATACCTATTATGCCCCCAACAATGCTGTAATGGTAATTGGCGGAAATATATCGTTCGCCAAAGTAAAACCACTCGTTGAAAAATGGTTTGGGGAAATTCCCCCTTCAGACATACCCAAAAGAAATTTACCCAAAGAACCCAAGCAAACAGCATATAGACACCAAGAGGTAGAAAGCAATGTGCCACAAGATGCCCTTTATCTTACCTTCCATATGTGTAAAAAAGTCCATGCTGACTACTACCCCACCGATTTATTAAGCGATGTGTTGGGGAGAGGAAAATCTTCGCGTTTATACCAAAAACTGGTAAAAGGAAAACAGCTTTTTTCTAACATAAGTGCTTATGTTGGGGGTTCTTTCGATGAAGGGCTTCTAACGGTAGCGGGCCGACTGAACGAGTCTGTTTCAACAAAAACAGGAGAAGCCGCTATTTGGGAGGTGGTTAATAATTTATTGAAGGAGGGGATTGAAAAAGAAGAATTAAACAAGGTGAAAACACAGGCAGAAACCACAGTAGTACTTTCTGAAATGGACGTTTTGAACCGATGTATCAATTTAGCCCAAGGAGCAATAATTGGCGACCCCAACTTTGCGAACAAAGAAGCGGAACGAATTAGGAATGTATCGGTAGAACAAGTCCTATCTGTGGCTAATGAGGTGCTTACCGAAAGTAATTTATCGGCATTGCATTATAAGACGCAAAAAAATTAAGGGTAGTATTTTTACCAAGCAATGCTTTATTAGAAAATTTCTAATCAATATATTTTTACCTCGGAGCGGTTAGGTTTTAGAAATTGGACTGAGACTGAGGGAGATATTGACAAAACGGCCTAAATTGATTCTGATACTGATGCGATGGCATTTTTTCCACAAATCTAAGCCATAACAAGACAAGGAACACGTAAAAAGAATGCAGTTTACCAACCAAAAGCGAGGTTACTGCTACTTTGCAACTGACGAACTAACTTCTGGAAAGTTTATTGGTTTCATTGGCTTAATGTACCAAAACTACGAAGCCGATTTTACTCCTTGTGTTGATATTGGCTGGAGGTTAGCCAAGAAATATTGGGGAAAAGGTTAGGCAACAGAAGGTGCTAAAAAATGCTTGGAATATGGTTTTGACTCCCTAGGCTTGCAACAAATCTATTCCGTGGCACCTTGTGAATGAACGCTCGGCGGCTGTGATGCAAAAGCTAGGAATGGAAAAAGTGGCGGAGTTTAAACATTCAAAACTGGCTGATTATCCTTTTTTAGAAAAATGTGCGTTTTGTAGAATCTCTAAAAACAACAACAACAACAAACCCTAACTTTTGCCATTATTATTATTTTGGAGTGTGGTAATTAACTGGAGGGTACTTTTCATGTTCATTTTATTAAGAATATTACGTCTGTGGGTGTTTGCTGTATAAGTAGAAATATTTAATTCAGCGGCAATCTCTTTGCTTTTCATCCCTAAACTAAGCAGGTTAAACACTTCGATTTCGCGTTGCGAGAGCTCGGAAAGATTGATATTAGCCTGTAAAGTAGGACGCTCGAAATTAAGGAATACAAAAATTGAAAAATACTGCTGTGTATAATCTATTTCAAGAAAAGAATTATACTTGTTGTATTCCTTGTTATGAAATCTTCTATAACTCAAATCAATATTATATAGCTCGTGAGTACTTTTATCGCTAGCTCTCGTTTCAACTAAAGAAACTACTTTACTGTAAGATTTGCTGTTAAGGAACGCACTTAGCATTAACTTATTTGCGTCATAATCTTTCTGAAACGGTTTATCTAACCAATGATACGCAGATGAATTAAGGTGAATAGCTTTATACTGATACTCAAATGCCATGTATATCGCTCTATTGTAGTTTTCTGTTCCCAAAAAGTTTTACCGATTTTTTTAAATTAAGCCCTATTGTTGAACACAGACTTATTCTCAAAAATGGTTAGAAATACTAGTATTATCAATACTATCAAAATGGTATATTTATTAATAAACTTGTTAAATCAGCCTTTGTTAGCATTTTAACTCAGTGTTTAAAGTGCTTAAGAGTTATACACTACCCTATTAAGGTAAATGAATGTAGGTATCATCTCCCTGTATTTTTGGAAACCGTTTGTTACGCCAATCGCCTTTTGTTTGCTCTAAACGCTCTTTTGAGGAGGAGACAAAATTCCAATGCAAAAACCTTTCTTCTGGCAGAACATGCCCACCAAATAGCAATAGCCGAGTACCTGTTGTTAGTGTTATGCAACACTCATTTTCCGTTCTAGAGATAGGCATTTGTTCTGCACTTGTGTTTTCTTTGGGTAAGGCAACCCAAACTTGGTAGCCATGTGTGATGGTTGTTTGCCCTTCACGCAAGTGCTTTGGGTTTAAACCAACGGTCTAATAAAGGATGGGCAAGTACAGAAATCAGAATAACACATGTTCCTAAGTAAAAACCATTGGTCATTTGTTCGCTTTCCCCAAATAAGATAAAGGCTAAAATAATTCCGTAAACAGGCTCCATATTTACGATGAGGTTCATCGAAAAAGCAGAGAGGTGTTTTAGAACTTGCATACAGGCATAAAATGCATATACTGTGCAAACCAACGCTAAAATCATAATCCACAGCCAGTCTATAGAAGTGGGTACTAGATTAATGGATTGGCCGGTCGATAAAAATATTTGATACAGTGGTAGGCATATTACACAACAAATAAAAGCACCAAGCATCTCGTAAAACGAAACGCTAACAGGGTCGTATTTCTTGGAAAATGAGCTATTAAAAACAGTAAAGAGTGCCGACAAAAATGCGGAAGCCAAAGCGAGTGATAAGCCTAAAACGTGGTCGTATTCAAAATGGAATATGGCATAAAGCCCTGCCATAACCAAAACTCCCAAAAACACCTCATAATATTTAAACTGAGAGCGATTAATTAGTGGCTCCAAAACAGAAGTAAATAAAGAGGCAGTAGCCATTCCTGCTAAGCAGATACTCACTTTTGAAACCTTTGCCGAAGCGAAAAATAAAATCCAGTGTAATGCAACCACAAAACCGGTAAGTACAAGAGGCAATACTTTACGCCAATTAATTTTACTTCTGTTTTTATTAAAAGCTAAAATAACGCCTAAGATTGCTGCTGATATTAAGGTTCTATAAAATACTATTTCAATGGAGGAAAGGGTAATAAGAACCCCTAAAATTGAGGTAAAACCCCACAAAAAAACGATGGTATGGAGTTTTATATATTGCTTCAGCATGGCTTAGAAATTGTCAGCGTGGTACGGTGAAATACATAATGGCTGCAATGATAGAAAATGTTATGTTAGGAAGCCAAGCAGCAAGCATAGGTTCAATGGATCCTGCTCTACCAACACTCCTACTCATAACCACAAACAGGATAAAAACAAAGGCTAAAAAGAAACCAAAGGCAATTTGAACTCCTGAACCCTGTCGCGATTTTCGAGCGGCTACAATTACCCCCATTACTGTTAAAACAATAATAGCGAAAGGATAGGCATATCTTTCATATTTTTCATTTTGATAAACGGCAACATTTCCAATTCCTCTATCGGCTTGTTCTTCAATATACTGGTCTAGCTCTTTTAAAGTCATAGTTTCGTTGAGGTACCTTGTACTTTCAAAATGCCTTGGGTAAATGTTGAGGGTAGTATCCATAGTACCACCAATGTTAAAGGTTTCTTTACCATCTTTAAATGTATAGATTTTATAAGAAGCTAAAGACCATTTTTCTTTCTGCTGATTCCACTGTATTCTGTTGGCAGAAAGTTTTTCTACAAGTTTACCGTCGCTTATTTTTTCGATAGTACAGCGGTAGCCCACTTGGCTTTTATTGTTGTAGCTCTGAAGGTAAAAGTAGGTGGAGTCGTTTACTTTGAAATGCACATCGCGCGAGTCGAAATAGTAGGGGCTGTGGAGGTATTTAATCTGAAACTCAACCTTCGTTTTTGCTGCATTGGGAATTACCCAACCAACTAACCAAAAAATTAGGCTGCCTAAAAATACAGCACCTATTAAATAGGGGAGGAGTATTCTACGAAAACTCATTCCCGAAGCAAACATGGCTACAATTTCAGTATGAGAGGCCA
This sequence comes from uncultured Roseobacteraceae bacterium, assembly GCA_964521225.1. Classification (GTDB taxonomy): domain Bacteria; phylum Bacteroidota; class Bacteroidia; order Cytophagales; family Flammeovirgaceae; genus CAYUJH01. The sequence goes on along the minus strand of CAZFQW010000238.1, from coordinate 1,311 downwards.
TCCGAGCAGTAATAAATACTACAGAAATGAATACTAAAATAGGGCTAAGTGTGCTCATCATAAAGGGTACGAACGTAACGTAATACTCAGAAATAATTTGCGAAAACGGCAAATCGTGACGAATGAAGTCATCTGATTTTTCGGTGTAGTCAATCACACAAACTACGACTACTGCAATTAATACTGAAAAGAAAAATGTAGTCAGTAACTTTTTAATAATATATAAATCGAAAATCTTCATAAGTACACGAGTCCTTTATTCTGCTGTTTAAAATTGCTATACAATTCAGGCAGCCAAATTACCCGTTTATTTGCGGATAAGATGACTGCCTGAAAAGATTTTAAGAAAATTTATACTGATATAGGCTACATTTAAAAGCCCTTATTCGTCTCTGCTCTTAGAACCTACCGTGCTTACTTTTACCATATTAGTTCTTTTTTGTGTGTTAAGGGGCAAACTCGCAGTGGTAATGTAGATATCTCCTTTGCGAAGGTGTCCGTCTTTCACAAGAATTTTTTCTAATTCTTCGAAAGTATTTTCTGCACTAGAAAACTTATTATAGTAGTATGCTCTTACTCCCCAAAGAAGGTTTAGCGTTTTTAAAAGCTTTTTATTTTCTGTGAAGATAAAAATATCGGCTTCGGGCCTGTGTCGAGCAATTCTGAATGCCGTAAAGCCCGAACCTGAAATGCCAATAATTGCTTTTGCATTAGTAATATCTGCCATTTGGCAAGCACTATCTACAACAATATTGCTTTCAAAGTTGTCGTCTTCGATTTGGTTTCTGTAATACTTATGGTAGATACTACTTTCTAATTCTACAGAACGAATAATGTTGGTCATGTGCTGTATAGTTTGTACTGGGTATTTTCCCGCAGCAGTTTCAGCACTTAGCATTACAGCATCTGTGCCATCAAAAACGGCATTGGCTACATCGTTGGCTTCTGCTCTTGTAGGCCTTGGGCTGTCAATCATGCTCTCCATCATTTGGGTGGCCACAATTACAGGTTTTGCTGCTTTGTTACATTTAGAAATCAGCATTTTTTGTGCAATAGGCACATCTTGCATATTAATTTCAATGCCTAAATCGCCACGGGCTACCATTAAACCATCGGCAGCTTCAATAATTGCATCTATTCTTTTTAGTGCTTCAGGGCGCTCAATTTTGGCAATAGTCTTCGTTTGTCTGCCATAATCTTTAATGATATTTCTAAGACTAATTAAGTCGCCAGGAGAGCGCACGAACGAAATCGCCACCCAGTCAACATCATTCTGTAAACCAAATTCTAAATCGGCTAAATCTTTTTGTG
>CAZFQW010000237.1:0-5994 GCA_964521225.1 uncultured Roseobacteraceae bacterium | reverse complement strand
CAGTTGGCTCGTCATTCCGCCGTTGTCAATCACGCCAATAATTTGCCCTTCGGTTACTTTTTGCCCTTCGGTAACCTTTACTTTTACTAAAGTGCCTGGTACTTCTGGGTAGATGAGTACATTTTGTTTTGTGGTAACATCGCCTTGCAGCTCAATAAAATGGTTGAACTCCTTCTCTTCGGCCTGAAAGGTGGTAACCAACGGCAAGTTCTTTTCTCCGGAATTAGCACCTATGGCAGAGTCGAGCAGGGCAATTTCCTTTTCAAGACTTTTTTGTTGGTCTGAAAGCTCTTTTTTCTTCGCTCTAATCGCTTCTAGGTCGCCCCCTGCAACCACCGCTTGTACCGAAGCTGTTTTTGCTGAACCTCCACAACTTACCGCAAAATAGGTAAGGGCAAGTAACGACAAAGTTTGGGTAATGAATTTTATTTTTCTCATGATTTTTTTATTGCTGATTATATAATTTCCCTGTTGCTTTTTTGTAATCTACCGTTGAAATGAGCGCATCGTAAACCGACGCATAATAATTAGTTTCCGCTTCTTTATAAGCATTTTCGGCATCTACTACCTCTAGGGTAGAACCCACCCCTTCGTTCAATTTAATAGTAGTTACTCTATAGATTTCTTTTGCTAACTCCATATTTCTTTCCTGTACTTCTAAATCGTTAATGGCATTTTGTAGGCTGATTTTGGCTTGGCTTGTCTCAAGGTCGATGGTACGCATTAAGTCTGCCTTATCTACCTCTGTTTTTTTCATGGTAAGTTTTGCCTGTTGGATGAGGGTGCTCTTACGAAACCCATCGAAAATGGGAATATTCACTTGCAAGCCATACGAACCAAAAGAAAACCACTGATCTAAGCCGCTAAACTCGTTCGAACCGGCGTTCATTCCGTAGTTGGCAGTGGCGTAAACCGTAGGATAATACTGTACTTGGTACCTTTTCACGTTCAGTTCATCGAGTTTAAGTTGCGTATCGAGTAAAGAGAACTCTATGCGGTCGTTGTAATTATAGGCATCGTTTAGGTTAATTTCTTTGATTTCAATATCCGATAAAGTTTCCGCCAATGTGATGGGAGTATCAATAGGCATCCCCATTTGGTACTTCAAAATTTGAAAACTTAGCTCTACAAGGCGTTCTGTTTTTCTTTGCTCCGTTCTGATGTTATTGTAGGCAACTTCAATTCTATCCACATCAATTTTTTCGGCAAAGCCGTTTTCATACAATGCCTTGGTTTGCCCGAGCAAGGTATCGAGCCGAGCATAATTAGTTTGCAATAGCCCTAGCCGTTCTTGATTTACCAAAACCGTATAATACGCTTTGGTCATGCTTGTTACCACCTCTGTTTTGGTGCGCTCCAACCCCTTTACCGAAAGTTCTTGGTAAGTTTTTGCGGCTTTTAAACCCAAAAAGAAAGAACCATCGAAAATGAGTTGCCTCAACTGTGCCGACATGAACCCACTGTACTGTACCCCAAACTGCACTCCTACAGGAGGAGCATCGGCAGGAGGAGGATTATTGATGGGGTCTTCAGCAAAGAAAATAGCGGGCAAAAAAGAAGTTTGCAGTTTGAAGTTATTCATCATTTGGATGTTACCATCTATCTGAGGATAGCCCTGTGCGGTAACTTCTTTCACTTGTGCCTCTGCAATTTTAGTGTCTATCTGCGCCTTAACTACCGGTGCAGTTGTTTGGAGCGCAAATTCTATACACTGCTCTAAAGACATTTTCTGTGTAGGGCTGTTGCTTTGCCCAAGCGCATTCCAAATAAAGGAATTTGCCATTAAAAAAGTTAGAATAAGTTTTTTCACAATCTGAGGATAGGGGTTAGTAATTAAACAATTAGTTTGGATTTATGCTGTCGAATTTTTTCATAGCCTTTTTCGGTGCAAATGCCGTAAAGAAAATGCTCGAACAACTGGATTTGTAGCTTACTGATTTCAAACTTGGAAGTTGGGAAAATAGCGGTATTAAAGCCCATTTCAACCTGATAGATGCGCATGGTTGCCAATACTTCCACATCAATATCGCTCCTGAAATAGCCGTCAGTAATTCCTTGGTTTAAAATATTGATGAGGTATCCCTTTGTTTTATCGAACATGTGTTGTTGGTGTAATTTCCATGCTTCTGGATGGTATTTCTGCAAATCGTACATCAGTGCAGGGTTTATGTTCCTAAGCAATGCCCGGATGTGTTCGGAGATTTTAAACATTTTTTCCATCGTATCTTCCACCTCGCTTTGGATGCTGCACATTTCGTCTTCTTCTTCAAGAATATTTTTTTTAACACATTCTACCACAATTGAATTTTTGTCTTTAAAGTACTGATAGATAGTTTTTTTAGACATTGCCAGTTCTTTAGCGATGTCGTCCATGGTGATGCTTCTTACACCATAAGCTTTAAAGAATGATGTTGCTTGCTTAATAATTCTTTTTTTAATGTCCATTTAGTTAATGTTGCTTTGAAGGTCTCCACTAAAAACTGCGGAAACTTTAAAAAGTTCTAAAGTTTCCGAAAAGAAAAAAAAATTAACCCTGACTTCATATTTAAGAAAACAGGGCTTATTGTAAGGCTACCCTTCTTTACGGATAGGCGGGCTATAAGACAATTAAGCTCGTTAAGCAGACAAAATATCACCTCATCTTTTTAAATCGAGCCTCAAAACATTCATATCTAATTGTTCGAGCTGTGCTGTTACAAAAGGAATGTGGTTTGCCCCTAAGAAAATTACCATCCGTTGTTGTGGGTAGCGCAGGCTGAACTGAATTATATTTTCTGCTATTTTCTGATTTCTGTAATCCCAGAGTGCTTTTATTGTTTTCCCCGTTTTTGTTTTATCAGCTTCCCCTATTTTCTGGAACGCTGCCCTTACCAAAGCATCGTGTTCTGCTGAATTTAAAAAGGCAAATTCTCGGTTTTCCTTTGTGGCTGCGTAATCTAAAGAGTCGTACTTTCCCCAAAAATAATGGCGGAGTTCTCTGCCCTTTAAATTCAACTTTCGCTGTAATTTTTTATTCGACTTCGCTTCTGCTTTCTGATACTCTTTGTAATAATCTTGGTTATCTACACCGTGTAAATACGCCACCCCTAGTGCGTTAGCCAAAGGAAAAATCAGATTTCCGAACTCACTGCCAAGTAGCTGGTTGGCAATGGTTAAGTTTTCTTCTTTGGTAAATAGGTATTTCTCTGTGGCGGTTAACCACTGCATTTGCTGGTTTGCTTTTTCGGTGCTAAGCCTTTTAAAAAGTTGGTAAAACTGAAAGTAGAAATTCGCTAAATCGTATTGTGCGTAAAGCAAGCCGCAAAGCTTTATTTGCTCGTGTAAGCTTCTGTTGGGCTTATCAAGGTATTCCTCTATTTTTTCAGCCCGTTTTTTTTCTGAACATCCACTTTTTTGCGAAATTTCTTCTGCCCTTTTCCTTAACTTTTTTCCTCCTAAATGTAGGGCAAGATTTTTATCGTTAGGAGAAATAAATTCTGTGGCAATTTGTTGGGGCTGAAAGGCAAACACTTCTTGAAAAACAGCCTGAAACCGCTGAGGATTTCTATCGGAATATGCGTGGGAAACGCCTACTAAAAGGATTTCATCCTGCGCCTCTAATTCTGCCCCCATAAGAAGTAGAAAGAAGTTAAAAACGATGAAATATCTCCACATAAACAGCATAATTAATTTCTATTGTAACGAAATCCTTTGTTGGTTTTTAAAATGAAAGTAATTGGGTGTGTCTTAGGAACGGAAAATAAATGATTATACTAAAGCCACAAAATGAGAGTTCCCCATTATTTGAACCTAAATGGTAAGTATATTGCGCAGATGGCTCTCCCTAAAAAAATACAAATGGAGAAACAAAGAAGAATTGTAAAAAAGCAAGATAATGGGAATCTGTTATATTGGCTGCCGTTAATATTTAAAGAAAGAAGGGCAGAACAGGAAAAGATGCGTTAGCAAATTAACAGAGAATATCATTCAACTCGGATATGAGCCACCTCGAATAGATTTACTGGTTGATTTCGAAGGAATTGATTTCGGGGTTTGCTACGAAAAAAGAACAGAATCAGAACTAGACGGAACGGAAGTAAAATTTTTGTCGCTCCAAGGCTGAACAACGGCAAAAAGAAGCCAGAAGGCTGCAAGATTTAGCAGATGCTGAACATCTCGAAAAATTGGAGAAGAAAAAAAAATAAAACCGACCAATACTTAAACACTCAAATTTAGGAACACAAAACGCTCTTATGTTGCGCGACATTCAAATTATTACCCCACTTTATAACGATTGGCAGTCGCTAGGTTTGCTCTTAGAAAAAATGGAATTGGTGATTCCTCAGAATTACCTCAAACGATTTCACCTAACCGTGGTAAATGATGGTTCTTCGCAAGAGCAACCCAAAAATATAGTTACAAAAGCTTCGTTTCCTATCGAAATTATCCATTTGAGCAGAAACTTAGGGCACCAAAAAGCCATTGCCATTGGTTTAGCCCGTTCTGCAAAAGAGCAAGATTTTGCTGTTACCCTCGTAATGGATTCTGACGGAGAAGACCAACCAGAGCATATTCCTTTGTTGATTGAAGATGCTGAGAAAAATAAAGACAAAATTATTTTTGCCCATCGCTCTAAAAGAACAGAAGGGATTCTTTTTAGAGTGTTCTATCAGCTCTATAAATTTTTATTTTTCTTGCTCATAGGCAAAACCATCACTTTTGGCAACTTCAGTTTAATTCCACGCAAATCTTTAAAGCGATTGGTATTTTCTTCGGAAATCTGGAATAATTTCCCCGGAGGAACCATCCGTTCCAAACTTCCTTATAGTACGCTCATGCTCAATAGGGGTAAGCGATTGGCAGGGGAATCAAAAATGAATTTCACTTCTTTAATCCTGCACGGATTAGGGGCAATTTCTGTACATGTGGATGTTGTCGCCGTCAGGATTTTAATTATTTCTTTCTTACTGATTGTCTTTTCTTTGTGTGGAATGGTTGTAGTGGCTTATATTCGTTTTTTTACCGATGTCGCTTACCCCGGCTGGGCAACTTCTTTTGTGGTTGGTCTATTCACTATTTTACTGCAAGCCTTTCTGGTATCGTTATTCTTGGTTTTTATTGTACTGAACTACCGTACACAAAAACTTTTTATCCCTGCGGAAGACTATAAAATATATGTTTTGGAAACGGAAATACTGAGAACGTAAAATAGTTTTGAGTGCTGTCCTCAGAGTTTTTAGTTTTGTGTTGAATAACCATAAGCGATGGCTCGCAACCATCGTTGAGGAAGGAAGAAAATAACATAAAGATTTCCCATGCCATCTATCTTGCTTCAAAATATCAATATCATTTCTCCAAAAAGCCCTTGGCATTTAAAAACTGCCAATATTCTTATCAAAGAAGGAGAGATTCATGAAATTGCCGCATCTATTGCCCCCGAAAATATTGATTTTGTAAAAGACTGCGAAGGTTTAAGCGCCTCAGCGGGGTGGGTCGATTTATTTTCGGTTTTGCAAGAACCCGGTTACGAATACAAAGACACCCAAATTCACTTGGCAAAATCGGCAGCTTTTGGGGGGTTCACCCAACTTGCAGTAATGCCCAACACACAGCCCGTTACGCAGTCGAAAGCTGCTATTTCCCAAATTAAAAAGCTCGATTTTGGCGGTATCCCTGTACAGTTTCTGCCAGTAGCAGCGGCAACCGCAGAGGTAGAAGGCAAGGAAATGACAGAGCTTTACGATTTACACACAGCCGGAGCCGTTGCTTTTTCGGATGGAACACAGTCGCTCAACCATGTAGGTCTGCTTCAAAGAATTTTGCTATATCTACAACCTTTTGGGGGTATTTTTATCAATAAACCAGATTTAAAAAGCTTAACCGAAGGGGGGCAAATGCACGAAGGGCAAGAAAGCACAGCTTTAGGAATGCCCGGAATTCCTGCGGTAGCTGAAAAAATGGCAATCACTAGCGACCTTTCCATAGTAGAATACACAGGAGGAAGCATGCATTTTT
>CAZFQW010000236.1:0-6007 GCA_964521225.1 uncultured Roseobacteraceae bacterium | reverse complement strand
TTTAGTTTTATGGAAGTTGATGATTTGAAGTGATTTTTCCAAAAAGGACTGTTTTTAAATAAAAAAAACTGATTACGACAAATAATCAGTTTTTTTTCTCTCAACCAAACGTATTAGGTATGTTGTAACTCAATAGCTTTTTCTAAAGTTTCAATAAGTTTTTTAGACACTTGGCGAGGCTTTAACTTTTTATATTCTTGAAGAATTTCTAAAGACTTCTCAGCAATTTCGTAAAGACCTACGGGATTGCCATCTGCGCGGTAACTTACCAAAACGAATTCAAGCTTTGATACTATTTCTTTGAACTCGTCACTTCCTAATTTTTGAAATTTCTCGAATGCTTCTTCGCAAGCTTTTTCGATTTTTTCTTCTGCTGTAACTTCAGTCATGATTTTAAAAGGTTGATTAACTTAAAACTTAACAATGCAAAGTACTTAAAAAAAGATAATGTAAAACAAGACTTTCATCATCTATAACACACTTAAATTGATATAATCATATAAAATATAGAAAAAGTACAGCTTTAATATCACATAATTTAACGAATCTTTATCAATAATCAAGAAGGTTAAGCTTATATCTTTTTATGATTTTCTTCAGGAGTTCGCCATAAATTGGCGAGGTAGCATAGCCAACACCACCATACTTTGTAGAGCCTATTTTATCTGCCCAGGCTTCGTAGTTTTTCCCTTCTACAAACAAGGAAGCATATCTCTTTTGGTTTTTCAGAAAAAGGGAATGCGCCCTAAAAGATTCCCACGGCGAGGCATATTCAAAAAACTTATCTTCAATCAAACATTTATAAAGCGTTACGCCATTTTTAAGCACTTTTTCTTGAGAGAGAATTTTATGCTGATTATGTTTTAATTCTGATAGGGTATAGTACTCTGTGGTTCTGATAGTTTTTTCACTCGTTTTAGATTTATCTTTAATACCAAAGTAATTATTGTGAATTACCTTCCTGCCATAAGCGGTTTCTAAAGCAGACTGTGCTAGCTTTATGGAAGCGGGTAAGTTGTACTTTACTTGTTCCATTAGTGCGGTTTCTATTTTGTGTAAATCGGTAGTATCAGAAAAGTACTTTAACACATGCTTCTCTTTTGCCACATTTGGTAAAATTATTTGCAGATATAAATTGCTAATCTCTCTATTTAATAGCAATAAATCCGAATCAGATAATTCGCCCAAACGAGCTACCCGATTTTTGATGATGTACTTACTAATCAGCATTTGTTTTTTGATGAGAAAATCATCTTGAAAAGAAGTATTCAGCGTCGTGTTATTTACTTCCTCAAAATAGTCGATAAAATACCCGATAGCGTCGTTGCCATAGTTTTTTCCGTTCAGTTGAATTACGGTTTGATTTGTAGACGAAGTTGGAGCAAAAATCTGATAGGTGAAAGTTAAAAGAAGAAGAAAAATCAGTATATACAGTAGCCTGTGATTTACTATAAACAAATGGTCTATACCGCTTATTCGTAGTATTACCTTCTTGTTTTCATAAATAAGAAGGACTGAGTTACCTTTGTGTTTAATGGGTAAATTAAGGCGCATTATAAAGAGAGTTAAGAGTCTGATATCTGATTGTAAAAATTACTGTCTTCTATTAGTTCAAACGTAGAAAGGAACTAAACTGAGGGGTAAAGCAAAATGATTCACATAATGATTTCCCATAAATACATAATGAGATAATTTTTTCTGATTTGAAGGCGTATTCTGTTGATTTACTTTTTTGATTTCTTGGGAGGGGACACAAAGAAACTTACTGAAAAGTAAGCACTGTTTGGTTCGCTACTAGATAGCGAAGAATATTGAGTATCGCTGAACAAATCAACATCCTGTCTTATTCCCGCGGCAATTTCCGCCCAAACCATCGGAATAATTTGTTTTTGAAAAGCAAGTCCCGTTCTAAGTTCTAAACGATTGAATAAATAGGGCTTGTTATTAAAACCTGCCACTTTTCTGTTTTCTTGTCGTTTAATAAGATACCTATCGGTGCGAAGAGAAGTTTGGATATTTAAGCTAGAGGTTTTAGAGCAGTTATGTCTTATGTTAATTTCTTTTGGAAGCGCTATTTCTACTCCCCATTTTTCAGAAAAATTATGGTTATACACCAAAACAGGAAGGAGTCTATTACCTATAAAACCATTTCTGTAAATAAGCCCAATTCCAAATTCCGTATTCTCATTTTTTTTATGTCCCCAAAACGCAGATAAGGTAAAATTCTTGTACTCTGAATCGGTATTTAGACTTTCAAAATCACCACTCATATCTACTTCACCTCTTAAAACAGCATAGTTTTTACTATCGAGCAATTTCATAAGGCTCAAATTTGCTTTTACCTTTTTTAAATTTAATTCGTTAATATTTGCTGCTCTATAATGGTTGCGAATCGAGAGTTCTTCGTTGTTATAATAGAAACCCAAAGCGGCTTTAAAGCTAGGAGCGTTCCAGATAGGCAATTTGAGTTTGGTTCTAATGCGTTGTTCTGGTTTGGCGTAAATAGCATTTGTGGAACTTTCTGTTGCATTAAAACGAGCAATGCGATGATAACCCGGAGAATCAAAAATTTGGAACTCAGCTCCTTTTTTAGCTCTCATTCCTTCTAGCCCTGGGTAAACTAAACTATCTTTTTTGTTTTGGGCTTTTGATTCCCCCAAACAAAGCAATAAGCACACACAGCAAGGTATGCACATTATCTTAATGCGAAAGTAAAGGCAATGGAGTAGTTTCAAGTAATTAATTTTGTGATTAAAAATCTAAATTTACTAGAATTTTACATGTAAAGATGTACAGTATCTTATGGAAATTTAAACATTTGTAAATAAAATTTAATTCCAATTATATCTAGAGTATGGTCAAAGTTTATACCGACGGTGCCTCTTCAGGAAATCCGGGCCCTGGTGGCTATGGAATTGTTATGATAGCACCAAAATTTAACTTAGTAAAAGAGTTTTCTCAAGGCTTTAGGAGAACAACTAATAACAGAATGGAGCTTTTAGCTGTAATTGTAGCCCTAGAAAAGCTAAAGGTAGCAAATACTGAAGTTACCATCTATTCAGATTCTTCTTACGTAGTAAATGCCGTGGAAAAGAAATGGCTTGATAACTGGATTAAGAAAGGATTTAAAGGAAAGAAAAACGAAGACCTTTGGCGACGGTATAAAAAAGTAGCAGTTAATCACAGCGTTAAATTAAGTTGGGTAAAAGGGCATGCCGGCCACCCGGAAAATGAACGCTGTGATCAGTTGGCTACCGCCGCTGCTGCTTCAAGTGATTTATTAGTTGATGAGGGTTACGAGGCTATCAATTAACTGAAGGATTTCAGAGTTTTAATTCGGGCGAGTGCCGATATTCTGTACTTTTTTTTACTTTCAATATCTTCGCATAAATATCGCTTTCTTAAAAGTTTAACCTTTTTGAACCAACGCTCATCATTTTCCAACTGAAAAATTTGGAAAGTTTTTACATCTTCTAAATAAAGAGTTTCTGACTGACTGTGCTTTTCTAGCACTTTCTGTAAGTTTTCGTCATAACAAGCAGAAGATTTGGGGCTTTGCAGGTGTAGTAAAAGAGCCTCCGTAATATCTTGAGGGAATACGTCCTTTTCAATAAAATCTAGAAGTAATTTTTGGAAGTTGCTTTTCCACTCTTTACCGTGGGGGGCAACAGAGTACTTGTGTTTCTGCCAAACTAAAAAATGGGCGAACTCATGAATAAACGTGATTAAAAAACTATAAGGAGGTAAATCGGCATTAATTGTTATTTGAGCGGGTTCGTTTACTTTGGCTCCTCGGAAGTCGCCTAGCTTACTTTTCCGCTTAGGCTTCACTATTACATTTATTTTACTTTTTAATACCCATTCGGCTAGTATAGGAGCAGTTTCATTTGGAACAAACTTTTCGAAGTGATTAGTAATGAGTTTAAGATTCATAACTGTTATTCTTCATGTAAAATAAAAGAGGCTGTATCGAGTAAACGATACAGCCTCTAAGTTTAAAAACTAAAAGATTAATTATCTTTTTTCATGTCTTCTTTCAGCTGATTAAGAACATCAAGATCGCCAAGAGTGGCTTTCGATTCGCTCTCTTTGTTTGCTTTATCACCACTATTCTCGCTTTTAGGAGAGGCAGGTTTCTTTGGAGCCGCTTTTTTATCTTCTTTATACATGTGAACATGAGAAAGAATAATTCTCTTATCATCTTTAGAGAATTCTAATACTTTAAAATCTAAAGATTCACCTACTTCAATATTGCTGCCATCTTCTTTTTTGAGATTTTTATTAATCACAAAACCCTCAATTCCGTAAGGCAATTCAAGAACAGCACCTTTGTCGTTTTTAGAAATTACGTTTCCTTTATGAACTGTACCTACTTCAAAAATTCCTTCGAAGGTGTCCCAAGGGTTTTCTTCTAATTGTTTGTGTCCTAAGGCTAGTCTTCTTTGATCTGGATCAAGTTCTAACACTTTCACCTCTAACTCTTCGCCTACGGTTACAAACTCAGATGGATGTTTGATTTTCTTAGTCCAGGAAAGATCAGAAACGTGTACCAAACCATCAATGCCTTCTTCTAATTCTATAAACAAGCCAAAGTTAGTAAGGTTACGAACCACTCCTTTATGAGTAGTATCTACAGCGTATTTGATCATTAAGTCAGACTTAGTCCAAGGATCTTCGGATAATTGCTTAATGCCAAGCGACATTTTACGCTCTTCTCTGTCGATAGTAAGGATAACTGCTTCTAATTCGTCTCCTACTTTTATGAAATCTTGAGGGTTGCGCAAGTGTTGCGACCAAGACATTTCAGAAACGTGAATTAAGCCTTCAACACCAGGAGTGATTTCTAAGAATGCACCATAGTCGGCAACGTTAACAATACGTCCTTTTACTTTAGTGCCTATATCTACTCCTGTGTCTAATGAATCCCAAGGGTGAGGAGTAAGCTGCTTCATACCTAATGAAATTCTGCGCTTCTCGTCATCGAAATCAAGCACTACTACATTAACCTTTTGGTCTAATTGAAGTAGTTCGTCTGGGTGACTGATACGTCCCCATGATATGTCAGTAATATGTAATAGACCATCAACGCCACCAAGGTCGATGAATACACCGAAGTTGGTCATATTCTTAATAACACCTTCAAGGACTTGCCCTCTCTCAAGGTTGTTAAGAATTTCAGCTTTTTGTTTTTCTAGGTCTTTTTCGATGAGTATTTTATGAGATACTACTACGTAGTCATTAGTATAGTTGATTTTAACGATTTTAAGCTCCATTTTCTTATCAACAAAAATGTCGAAATCACGGATTGGCTTAACATCAATCTGAGAGCCTGGTAAAAACGACTCGATTCCAAAGATGTCGACAATAAGTCCACCTTTAGTTCTTCTTTTTACAGTACCTTCAATGATAGTATCTTCTTCGTAAGATTTTTGGATATTTTCCCAAGCCTTAACAACTTTTGCTTTTTTGCGAGAAAGGATTAGTTGACCATTTAAATCTTCTTGGTCTTCGATGAAAACGTCAATTTCATCTCCAACTTTTAAGTCAATATCTCTAAATTCGTTGAGTGCTACTAAACCATCAGATTTAAAACCAATGTTTAGTACTACATCGCGGTCAGAAATACTAACTACAGTACCTTTTACAACTTCTTTTTCTGTGATTTGAGTAAGTGTACTATCGTACATCTCTATCATCTTTTCTTTTTCGCTTTCAGTGTAATTATCACCAAAACCGTTGTTTTCAAAAGAATCCCAATCGAATTCTTGCTCGATTTCTTGATTAGTAGTATCAGTCATATATAAATCCGCACTTTGTTACGCCTTTACCATCGTGCAATTTGATAAAGGATTTGAGTTAAACATTTAAAATGAAGTGCAAAAGTAGTAATAAGTTATGGTTAACCCAATAAAAATGAATGATTTATAAACAGTGCATTCTTAAATAGAGGTTAGAGCATGTTTAAGTTTTTGTAAGTATTTGAAAATAAGAAATTTAAAGAGCGCAG
>CAZFQW010000235.1:0-6011 GCA_964521225.1 uncultured Roseobacteraceae bacterium | reverse complement strand
CTAGGGTTGCCGTATAATCGCGCCCGTAACACATATTTTTGTAGTGGTAGTCAACCTTGTGCTTGGTGCCGACAAGACTGACTACCACTACAAAAATATGTGTTACGGGCGCGATTATACGGCAACCCTAGTGGGCGATGTTGCCATGGCATACGAAGGCGCACTTTCTCCAGATTCAGAAGACGATTCGGCTACACTAAGAGCCGTAAGAGGAGTAGAAGTAGGGAATATCTTCCAACTAGGCACAAAATATACCGAAGGGCTAAATGCCTATTTTATGGATGAAAACGGCCGTTCTCACCCTGTAATTATGGGTTCTTATGGCATTGGAGTGGGCAGGCTGCTCGCTTGTTTGGCAGAAGAATGCCACGATGCAGACGGTTTGAGTCTCCCAATTTCGGTTGCTCCGTACCAAGTAAACTTCATCGTTTTAATTGATTCTGCCGAAACAAAAGCTGCCGCCGATACGCTTTACGAAGCAATGAAAAAAGCGGGTATTGAAGTCCTTTACGACGATAGGAAAATAAAGTCGGCGGGAGTGAAATTCAAAGATGCCGATTTGCGGGGTATTCCTTTAAGAGTTACTATTTCGAAACGCTCGCTCGAAAATGGTGGCGTGGAGTTTAAATGCCGAGGCGAAAAAGATTTTGAGATTGTACCCACAGAGGAAATCATCGGAACATTAAAAACTAAAATTGAAGCCCTCTACGCAGCGCTTAACAGCAATTTAGAGGATGTTCCTACTTTGGATGGGAGGTAAATAATCAATTTATTTCAAGATACCTTAGAGCTTGTGGTGTAACTATCACAAGCTTTTTTATTTTCTTTTCAACTCTTATAAAGGTTTCAAACACTTACAAGAGTTATTACATTTGACCTCACAAACGAACTTCATATATCTATGAAAACTAAAAAATACTTTGTGATTGACTTTGATAGTACGTTCACAAAAGTGGAAGCTTTAGACGAACTTTGCGAAATTTCTAAAGCAAGCGCAAGCGATAAACAAGAATGCTTGCAAAAAATTAAAGACATTACCGAACAAGCAATGGAAGGCTCCCTTTCCTTCCGTGAAGCACTGGAGAAACGAGTTGCCTTGTTGGGTGCTAACCGTTCTCATTTAAACACCTTGGTGAGCCAATTGAAAGAAAAAGTGTCGGAATCCATCAAAAGGAATAAGGAGTTTTTCCAACAAAATTCGGCGGATATCATCATTATGTCGAGTGGGTTCAAAGAGTTTATTGAGCCTATTGTTACCAAATACGGGGTGGCTTTAAATAATATTTATGCAAATAATTTCACCTTCGACGAACAAGATAATATCATCGGCTTCGATGCTTCCAATCCTCTTTCGGAAGACAACGGAAAAGTAAAGTTGATGCGTTCGCTCCAATTAGACGGCGATGTTTTTGTGATTGGCGACGGCTACACCGACTACGAAATAAGAGAAGCCGGATTTGCCCATAAATTCTATGCCTTCACTGAAAATATTGAGCGTGAAAGTGTTACCGAAAAAGCAGACCACATTGCACCAAGTTTCGATGAGGTGCTGTATATCAATAATTTGCCTATGTCGATTTCTTACCCCAAAAATCGGATTAAGGCATTGCTGTTAGAAAACGTTCATGCCAATGCCGTGGAAGCTTTTGAAAGAGAGGGCTACCAAGTAGAAACTTTTGCGGGGGCAATGGACGAGGAAGAACTTGCCGAAAGAATTCGGGGGGTTTCTGTATTGGGCATTCGCTCTAAAACCAATGTTACTGCCAAGGTGCTTCAAAACGCCAACCGACTACTTTCTATTGGTGCTTTTTGTATTGGTACCAACCAAATTGATTTAACTGCCTGTATGAAAAGAGGGGTGAGCGTGTTCAATGCCCCTTACAGCAATACCCGAAGCGTGGTAGAACTTGCCATTGGCGAAATTGTAATGCTGATGCGCAATTTGCCCGATAAAATGGCGGCAATGCACCAAGGCAGATGGGATAAATCGGCTTCGGGAAGTTTCGAGATTCGTGGAAAAAAGCTCGGAATTATCGGCTATGGTAACATCGGCTCTCAGCTTTCGGTATTGGCAGAGGCCATGGGGATGGATGTGTACTACTACGACATGGTAGAAAAACTAGCCCTAGGCAATGCTACCAAGTGCAATTCGCTAGAAGAACTATTGCGCCTTGCCGATGTGGTTTCCCTGCATGTAGATGGCAGAATGAGCAACAGCAATTTCTTCGGCACAGAGCATTTCAACTTAATGAAACAAGGAGCTATTTTCTTAAACCTTGCCCGTGGTTTTGTAATGGATGTGAAGGCTTTGGCAGAGAACATTAAAAGTGGAAAAATTGCAGGGGCGGGTGTCGATGTTTTCCCGATAGAACCCAAAAATAACCAAGAAGCGTTTATTTCTGAGTTGCGAGGGCTGCCCAATGTAATTCTTACCCCACATATTGGCGGAAGCACGCTAGAAGCACAGCAAAACATTGCCAACTTCGTTCCTTCGCAGGTGATTGACTACATCAACACGGGAAATACCTACAACAGTGTCAACTTCCCGGCAATTCAGTTACCCGTTTTGGAGAAAGCGCATCGCCTGTTGCATATCCACAAAAATGTGTCGGGTATCTTGGCGCGAATCAACAATGTATTAGCACAGCACGATATTAATATTGTGGGGCAATACCTGAAAACCAACGAGGAAATCGGTTATGTAATCACCGATATTTACACAAAATATAACCCGAATGTAATTCGAGATTTGAAGGCGATTGAAGATACCATCAAGTTCAGAATTCTCTACTAGTTTTATGGCATTGATGAGTGTACCTGAATGAAAAATCCCTTTAGCGAGAAGTTTAGAGGGGTTTTTCTTCACTGCAAAACACCTCGGAAAAGCTACTCTTTGCATCACCTTTATCTTACTTCTATGAAAAAACAACTGTTGTTACCTTTTCTTGCAGCATTCCTTTTAAGCAATTGTTCCTCGGAAAAAACAATAGAAGACTATGGGGTGCATTATCAAAAACACCACGATTTGGAGAGTTTACAAGAGGTTGTCAATCGGGTAGAACTTAATGCAGATACTTCTTATGTAAGCAGTATTTTAGGAGAACCCATCGACATGGGATTCGACTATCGGTATTTGGTAGATTCGGTGAGTGAAAGAAACTGCTCTTTTGGTGCGGTATTCCACATCAACGATGAAGGCAAAATTGATGATAAGTGGATAGATGAAATTTGTGAATGATTTTTTTTGAGCGAACAGAGAAAATAAGTTTATAATTTACTTCTTCCATTCCCTTTTACTGATGGTTTCTTCGCTAGGGAAATCTGTAGGGACTTCTTGGGTAACCTTGCCAGTCGCCGCCGCCCATTCGGGACCTCTTTGGAGGGTAGTCATAAACCCTACACATTCAAAAGAATAATCTATGTGCCCCATAATAGAGTGGAAAACCCTCCCTCTTCCGTAATCAATTGCCATTAAAACAGGCTCGTGTCTGCCCGAACCTTTTGCATCTGTGTTCCATGGTTTGGATTGTTCTCTTCCACATCAGAATAGGTAGTGGCGAGCACCGTCATGTTTTCAGCAGGCCCTCTGAAGCAGTCGTAAAGCTGCATTCATGGCATTTTTTTCTTGTGAATTTTGAGAGGTATCTGGCCGACATCCTACTAAAAAGAAAAATAGCAGAGAAAGGTAAAAGAAGGAAAGCTTCATTATTATCTTGTTTTCAATCAATTACTTACAGGTAACCATTTACATAATCTTTCCAGATTAATCGCCCATCCGTGCCCTCGCTTAAAAGCAAAAGAGGATTCTTTTCAGATGAAAAGAATCCTCTTTTATAATTCGGTATTGAAGATTTCAGTACTTAGACAAAAGTATCCTGCATTAATTCGTCGGACGAGTTTCTAACAAATAGAGTCTTGCATGAATAGATAGGTACTTTTGCAATCATACTCGTCCGACGAATACTCAATGGTTTTTGTCGCACTACTTACCCTACTCCCTTTTGAAGTACTTGATATAGTCTACAATCATCCATTGGGGGAATAAAGTGCTATTATCTGGCGGGCCTGGCCAGTTGCCACCAACGGCGACATTCAGTATCAGGTAAAATTCATCTCTAAATTCAGAAAGGTGGCCTGGTGTAGTATCTATCACATGGTACTCTTCATTGTCAATTAGCCAAACAATTTTTTCTTCGTCCCATACTATGGAATATACATGGAAGTTCTCGCTTAGTTTACTGCCTTCAATTTTCTTAGAACCGCCATAGTTGGCATAACCTGTATTCGATTCCCAGTGTACCGTGCCGTGGGTTTCGCTGTCTTTTTCTCCACCGCCTACCATTTCCATAATATCTATTTCACCACAAGCAGGCCAACCAACCTCGTCAATATTATCGCCTAACATCCAAATGCCGGGCCACATACCTTGTCCTTTAGGCATTGCAGCACGAATATCGATTCTACCAAACTTAAAAGACCTTTTGCCCTTGGTTAAAAGTTTAGAAGAAGTGTAAATGGAACCACTTCCAATACGAGCCTCAATTACAAGGTTTCCGTCAACAATACTTGCATTTTCTTTGGCATACGATTGCAACTCATCGTTACCCCATCCACAAATGCCTTGATCGCAGCCCGTGCCAATATCAAACGACCAGTTGGTTTCATCTATGGTATCGAAATTGTCTCCCCAAACCATCGTCATCCCATCGTAAGAGTCTGGTGAAACAAAACCCGTTTCTGGAATGATGAGCTGATGTGTGTCGTCGTTTAAGATGGTAACTACGGCAACATTATTCGCAATAGTAGCATTAGAAGCGTCGTAAATTATGACTCCAAAGCGTTCGTCTTCTTCGAAAAACCTATCGCCAAAAATGGTTAGCTCTAAAGGAACAGAGGTACTCCCTGGGGGAATCGATAAACGTTTATCTATTTGTTTAAAATCTTTTTCATTGGCAGAACGCACATCGGTTCTTACCGAAAATGACACCTCAAAATCTACAGGTGCCGATAGGTTAATTGCTAGTTGAAACGTTTTATCAATGTCTCCCTCCGTTATTTCTATGCTATTTACTGAAATACTTGGCAGCGTTACTTTATCGTCGCTTTCAGAACAGCTTGTGAAGAAAATATAACTGAATATAGCCCCCCATAAAGACTGTCTAATCATCCTTTTCATATTTATTAACTTTAATATTGGTGAGTGAAATTTTATGTTTAAATATACAGAATTAAGTATAAATGCGAATTAGGGCTTATGACCTTCTTTTTTGAGCCTAAAGAATGAATTTTGGTATCATCCTGCGCTTGCGAAGAATCTAACAATAGGACAGGTAAATATGATTATTCTCTCCCTATGGTCGAGATGACAAAAAAACATGTTTTGCTCAGTTTTTTTGGTTGCAATAGTCTTTTTAACCCCTGGTTCGCATTACAATTTATTTATGAAGTAAAGTACTCGCAATGAGCACTTTATTAATTGGTTATTCGCGATTTAAAAATGCGTTGGCAACTGCAATTGACACATAAAAATTAGTAGCAAAAGGAGTAGCTCAAAAAATTTAGCAAAAAAAAAGCACCCCTATGAGGGGCACTTTTTTAAACTTATCTATTACAAATATCTAACTATTTTAAACTCTATGAAATATCATTTTAATTCTTTCTTTCAGTGCTTAACATTTTACTTGAGTATCTCTATTTATCTATATTTTAAACTCTCATGGCTATTTTAATTTTATATTGTGTAACACTTGTATACATGTATAACAAATTGTGAACTTATAATTACAAAGTATTAATAATCAGTATTTTATAATGAATGAAAGTATTTATAAAATAATTAATTAAGCTGAACAACCATCTATTTGTGATATTTAACGAATGATTTTCGTGAAATATAGGATTTTAAAGGCTAACAAGATGAAAAATAAAGTTGGTTAAACGAAAAGAAAGTAAGAGCAGAGCCTGTATAGAATTTAGTGTATAAGGGAGATTACAAATTTTTTGAATGATTA
>CAZFQW010000234.1:0-6089 GCA_964521225.1 uncultured Roseobacteraceae bacterium | reverse complement strand
CCAATTCGTTTGTGGGCAACATTTTTTAAAACCTGCTACTATGGGGGCTATTACAGCCGACAAAATGGCACTAAAGCCCCCTGTACTCTCCGTAACCCATCATAGTTAACAAGGTAACTTCAATAGGAATTACTGCTTCCAATACAATTACAATTCTTTGAAATCGAAGAAACTGCTTTTTATTTGTATTTGCCTTACCTTCGTACCGCTTACGCCAACCTTCTAGCCTGTCTTTTATGTAACCTTCAATATCCATTGATTTGTCTTTTTAGAATTTATTTAGTTAAAATTAATAATCATCAATATCATAAAAACTACTCTTGCCACAGCAGCGATGAGCAAATATTCGACTTTAAATTACGAGTGATAAATTATTAAAATACTTATTCCCAGCATTTTACTTCCTAGATAAATTACACTTCATTTCGTCTTCGGGGCTTACTCGAAATTAAATGTTACTTAAGTTTCTTCTATTTTAGAACTTTTAGCGTATATTTTAAAAAAACCTCGTTTCTATAAAATAGTATTAAATGTTTTTAGTAGATAAACCTTATGTATCTGAGTTTTTGGCCAACTCACTAGAAAAAAATCAAAGAGAAGTAATTGCAACTGCGGAGGCAAAATTACTGCTAAAAGGGAAAAATATAAACTGGTTAAATGAAACCGATGCGCAAAATAAAATTTTAGCGCATGGAGCGAAAATCTACAGTAATTCAGAAAATTGCATCGCTTGGTTGGCTAATCATTTAGGCGAACATCCTTTAAACCAACAAATTAATTTTTTGAAAGATAAAATAAAATTTAGGGAGTTATTAGCAGAGAATTTCCCTGATTTTCTATTTAAAAAATTAAGCTTAGAAGAACTCCAAAACCTAAGAGCCGAAAACTTACAATTTCCTCTTGTGTTAAAACCTTCCGTAGGTTTTTTTAGTATTGGTGTTCATATTATTGAAGATGAACAAGCCTTAGCAAAAGCGAAAAAATTGCTAACTCCTCAGGAATTAGGCAATGATTACCCCCAGGAGGTGGTGGATACTTCTAGTTTTATTTTAGAAGAATTTATTGAGGGTGCCGAGTACGCTATTGATAGTTACACCAATAACGAGGGCGAAGTAGTCATTTTAAGTATTCTCGAACATCAGTTTAAATCATCTACCGATACAAGTGATAGAATTTATTCTACTTCCCTTCAATTAATTAATAAATACGAGGAAAAAATTAAAGTTTTCCTTACCACTATTTCAAATAAATTAGCATTCAAAAACTTCCCATTTCATACCGAAATAAGAATTACTAAAAATGGTGAAATTAAACCTATAGAAATTAATCCACTCCGTTTTGGGGGTTGGTGTACTACTGCCGATTTAAATTGGTATGCTTACGGTATTAACTCTTACGAATACTTCTTTAATCAGCAACAAGTCGATTGGAACAAAACACTTGAAAAAGGACGTGATAAAAAGTATAGTTTGGTAATTTTAGACAACGTAACTGAATTAAAAAATGAAGCTATTTTAAGATTTGATTATACGCAATTAAAAAAAGATTATCCTAGTATTTTAGAATTGAGAGAACTAGATATTCAGACCTACCCAGTTTTTGGTTTTATGTTCATTGAAACCCCTCATAATGATTATACAATTCTCAATGAGCTTCTCCATACTGACTTTAAAAAATACATTAGGGTACGCTAGCGAATACTTTTAGCTAAACTACTGCTTGATATTATTTTTTTGAGTTTACTAACTGCTCGTTGCTTTTCTTCGCATGCGTTTAGGACCATACCAAAGCCAAAACCCCGTGATTGTAAATATTAAAAGTGCCACTCCCATTACAGTGGTATATACTAATTTTATTTGTTTGTTGCTTGTTCCAAAGTAATTGTCAAGGACTGAACCATCGTGTATATTTTCTATAAAATCAGATTTCCGCCGCTCAATATGCAATAGTTTACCCGTAGCACCATCAAGCTGAATACCCCAAAAGTGGTCAACAAAAACAAATTTTACCATCCCTTTGTCTTTACGAATATCTATCCGCTCTAGGTCTAATGAAAGTTCAGAAGAGACTGAGTCGTGCAAAATATTACAAGCATTTTCGTGTAAAACATCAATTGGCAACCAATCTTTAAGGTTTGTTGAAGTACCAGTATATGATTTTGATAGTATTAGCCCACCGCTGTGTTTTTTCCACCCTAATAAAATCCCTGTTACGGAAATAAAAAAGAAAAAAACAAACAATAAAATACCAGTGGTTCTGTGAATTTTCCTAGAAATCCGCAATAATTTTGCTTGTTTTTGCCTCTTATTCTTCTCTGTCATATTTTTCATGTATTTTGCTCTGTGTAATGGCTGCTAGCAGGACGTATTTATTTAAGTTACTGGTTATCAAATATTTAAAACAAGACTATCAACCAATATTTGTTGCTGTTCAGTACATCTGTAACCACATCCTTTAGGCGGTAAGTACTTCGCAATAAATCCTATCTTACACGCTGAAGCGTGTGTTACAGTTAAAATTCGCACCATGGTAAATAGTAACCAATATTTTACAAAACTTCAATAATAAGATGATTTTCTCAATTTAAATTGAGCTTTAGCAAAAATACGCATAATTTATTTATGGATTAAATCATTAGAAAGTATAAAATAAATATCAAATAGGTTGAAAAATATTAAATAAAAAATGTATTCCCTATACCATCATTCTTCATTCTGATTATTGCAATCACAGGATGTTCATCTTCAAATCCTGAAAATAAAAAAAACATGACAACCCTATTACAGAAATTGCTCTGTAATGGAGTATAATACTTGGGAATATAACTTTTATGAAATAATACAGGTTTGAGGTATGCCTACTGATACTTTATACTTCAGTAAAAAAGCATTAAAAATGAATAGGAATTTAGGGGTTAGAGCATGTTTAAAAATTTAATTTCTTAAAAACGAATTATCATAAAATAATAATTTGTGTAACGTTGTCTTAGCATTTGTTCATTTTTCCTTGATGAAAAACGAACCAAAAAATCAAGAAAATCCAAAGCTTCCACCCTTCATACCCACCCTAACCCCCGCTGGATTTTCGTGCCTGCGCTCTTTAAATTTCTTATTTTCAAATGCTTACAAAAACTTAAACATGCTCTTAATGGTTTGTCTCGTCCTTAAATTGTTGGTACATAAGAATTGTAGGTCTAATATTTATTAAGAACTAAATTTAAAGGAGCGTTTGCTTAAAGTAAATTTTTTTTTATAAAAATGATATGTCCCATTTAAAATCATCTACTTCCTTAATTCTCATTTTAAAATTGCGCAATCACTTATAACTCCAGCAAGTTTCAAAAAAAATAAAGCCCGCCTCCCTGTTAAAGGTCAAGCGAGCTTTCATAGAAAACTTACCTCTGTTACGAACGGAACTACGTTGCTGTAAATTTCAAAATAGTAAATATCAATTAGTTGTTCAGACTACTTCGCCAAATAAATCGAATGCTTCTGCCCTAGTGATTTTTACATTGGCAAAATCTCCGATTCTTACATACTGATTTTTTGCGTCTACCAATACTTCGTTATCTACCTCAGGAGAGTCGGCCTCTGTTCTGCCAATAAAATAGCCGCCTTCTTTTCGGTCGAATAGTACTTTTTGTATTGTTCCTATTTTCTGCTCATTCAACTCAGTTGAAATAGTCTCTTGAATTGCCATTACCTCTGCGGCTCTTTCTTCTTTTATTTCTTGAGGGATGCTGTCTTCCATGGTGAAGGCGTGCGTATCGTCTTCGTGAGAGTAGGTAAAAATCCCCAATCTATCGAACCTTGAAGTTTCAACAAAAGTACACATCTCTTCAAAGGCGGCTTCGGTTTCGCCGGGGTGCCCTGCTATGAGTGTGGTTCTCAAGGTAATATCAGGGATGACGGTTCTTATGGTGTCGATAAGTGCTTCTGTTTTTTCTCTTGTAATTCCCCTTCTCATCAATTTTAATACATCGGTTGAGCCATGTTGCAACGGAATATCTAAGTAATTACAAATATTAGGTCTTTCGGCAATTACAGGTAATATATCGGTAGGGAAACCGGAGGGGTACGCATAGTGAAGCCTGATCCAATCAAGTCCTTCTACATCGGAAAGTTGTTTCAGTAAATCTGCCAATTTGCGTTCTCTGTATAAATCGAGCCCATAGTAAGTAGCGTCTTGTGCAATTAAGAGCAGCTCTTTCACACCGTTTTTCACTAAGTTTTTGGCTTCCCTTACCAACTCTTCCATAGGGCGCGATTTGTGTTTGCCACGCATTAAAGGGATGGCGCAAAACGAACAGGGTCTATCACATCCTTCCGAAATTTTCATGTAAGCATAATGCTGAGCGGTGGTAATGATTCTTTCTCCTACTAGCTCGTGTTTATAATCTGCATTAAACTTTTTGAGTAAAAGGGGCAGTTCCATAGTGCCAAAATAGGCATCTACATCGGGGATTTCTTTCTCAAGGTCGTCCTTGTATCGGTGCGATAGACATCCGGTAACGTAAAGTTTTTCTATGTTGCCTTCTTTTTTTTCTTCTACATAAGAGAGAATTGTGTTGATTGATTCTTCCTTAGCATTTTCTATAAAGCCGCAGGTATTTATAATCACGATATTAGCATCGTTTTTTTCTGACTCGTGGGTAGAATTAATGCCATTTGCTTTTAGCTGTGTAAGCATTACCTCAGAGTCAACCAAGTTTTTTGAACAACCTAAGGTTACTATATTTATTTTATCTTTTTGGTGTGATTTTGTTTTCAAGCTCTTGTGTTTTTTGTAAAAGGAAGTGCAAAAGTAATAAAAAAGGGAACTCCTAGTGGAGTCCCCTTTCAGATATACGATATGAAAATGTGTTATCTTATGCAGATTCGATAATTTCTATGATTATCCCTGCTATATCATTTAAATATTTAGCTAATGTTAGCTGATTTTACTGTTTCAATAATTCTAGCTGCTATTTTATATGGATCACCATTAGAAGCGGGTCTTCTATCTTCTAACCAACCTTTCCAGCCTTTTTCTACTGTAATAATAGGGATTCTAATTGAAGCCCCTCTATCAGAAACTCCGTAAGAGAAGTCATGAATAGAAGCCGTTTCATGATTCCCCGTTAAACGTTGGTCGTTAAACTCACCATACACTGCAATATGCTCTTTTACAACAGGTCTAAAAGCTTCACAAATTTTCTCGTATGTTTCTTTGGAACCACAAGTTCTTAAAACAGAGTTAGAAAAGTTTGCGTGCATACCAGAGCCATTCCAATCCAGATCTTTACCTAATGGTTTTGGATGGTATTCAATATAGTAACCATATTGCTCAGTTAACCTGTCTAATAAGTAACGAGCAATCCACATTTCATCGCCAGCTTGTTTAGCTCCTTTTGCAAATAATTGAAATTCCCACTGACCAGAAGCAACCTCTTGGTTAATTCCTTCAAAGTTTAAACCGGCATCAATACATAAATCGGCATGTTTCTCTACTAACTCTCTTCCGTGGGTATGTCTTCCACCAACAGAACAATAATACATTCCTTGAGGAGCAGGGTAACCACCAACAGGGAAACCTAATGGTAATTCTGTTTTGGTATTCATAATGAAATACTCTTGCTCGAACCCAAACCAGAAATCATTATCTTCATCATCAATCTTTGCTCTTCCATTAGAAACGTGTGGTGTTCCATCGGCATTTAAAACTTCTGTCATTACTAAATAACCATTCCTTCTTGTTGGGTCCGGATAGATTGCAACAGGCTTTAATAAACAGTCAGAAGAATCTCCTGTCGCTTGTCTTGTTGAAGAACCGTCGAAAGACCATACAGGGCAATCTTCTAGTTTACCACTAAAATTTTCTTCTATTTTGGTTTTACTTCTCATGTTCTGAGTTGGGTAATAACCATCTAACCAGATGTACTCTAATTTTGCCTTAGTCATTGTAAATAATTAATAGATGTTGATTAATATAAGTTGAAGTTTGAATTGTAAAGTTATATAATTTTTATATTAATTTATCTTTTAGGGTGTTTTTTTACCCTACTCTTAGAATAAATACATTTTTTTGGTTAGTAGTAAGTAATTATATAC
>CAZFQW010000233.1:0-6091 GCA_964521225.1 uncultured Roseobacteraceae bacterium | reverse complement strand
AAAAGAGGTGCAGCAGATGTTTCGTTCGTAGCAGAATATGTAGATTGTTTAGATGGCTTAGGTACAATGGGTTCTGGTGCGCATACTCCAGAAGAAACCGTGAACCTGAACACTATCGAAGCACTTACAAAACGCACCGCCATCTTAATTTACCGATTAATTAACGAGAAATAAAATAGCACAGCTACTCATTAAGGCACAAGGGTTCATTTTAAATATAGAAAGCTGATTATCAAACAAAAAACTGTGCCTTGAATCTAAAAACTCAACATACTCACTATAGTAAATTTATAATGTTGGGGGTTAAATTGAATATAGCATGGTACACATATCGAAAGAATTAAAACAGGCAATTGAAGAAATGCCCAACAAAGAAAAAAACACACTTTTAATCCGTTTAATAAGGAAAGATTGGATGTTGGTGCAGCAGCTTGAATTTAAACTCCTTGGAGGCGAGGCCATTAAAGCCGAAAAAAAAGAAATTATATTAAATCGAATTGATAATTACAGCTTTTATAATAACACGCCTGGCTGGCTTATGATGGATTTAAGGGATTTTAGTGGCGATATTACCCGCTACTACAAAGTAACGAAAGATAAACAGGGAGAAGTTGAGTTGTTACTAAAGCTTTTAATTAATGGGATGGAAAAACCCATGGAAATGTTAAAAACACAGCAACACAGAGCAGATAAATTCGCTGAGTATACAGTTAAAAAAGCTTTGACAGTTTTAGAAAAAATCAATAAGCTACATGAGGACTTGCATATAGAATTTGAAGCCGACATGAATACATTGCTTCAACTAATTTACAGCTACCCACCAACCCAAATAATGGCAAAAGAAATGGCTTTGCCACGTGAGTTTGAGATTTAATAGATGCATTTTTATTACTAGACATTTGGAATTAAGTGGGTGGTGCCCTCACCACCTACTGCAGAGACGATTTTAATTTTTTGCGAAGTTTTGAAATACCCAAACCTATTACTCCGCAATATTTTCTTTTTCTCGTTTATGTTTCCACCTTTTGTGCGACCAAAGCCAAAGGTGAGGCTGTTGGCGAATTTCTTCTTCTAAAAAGGCGGTGTGCCGTTTGGTAATTTCCCCTTCTTCGGTGTTTTTAGGTTCAGAAAATAGTTCTTCTAAGTGGATTTGGTAATAGCCTCGTTTTACTTTCCTGATACTGGCAAATAGTACCGGATAATTCATTTTTTTTGCTATTTTCTCTGTGCCCTGATAAATAGCTGTTTCTTGGTTTAAAAAACTGGCCCAATAAGCATATTTTTTAGCAGGTGTTTGGTCGGCAATTAGTGCTGTAACCGAGCGTGTTTCTCGCTCTTTAAAAAGTAAACGAAAGATGTTATCTTTAGCCACAGGTAAGGCACCAAATCGTGCCCTGATATGATACACAAAATGGTTGAACCGCCTGTCTTGCAAAGTTTTATAAACAGCATAGAGCTTATAGGGGCTCGAAAGACTCATGGCGTAATTTCCCCACTCCCAATTGCCAAAATGCCCCATAGCCACTATTATATTTTGCTGCTTTGCGTAGTATTTTTCAAAAAGCGATAAATCAACAAAATAACATCTTTTTAAAAACGCCTTTTTACCAATAGTAAGCATCTTAGCAGTTTCGAGCATGGTATCGCAAAAATGTTGGTGAAATGCCTTGCGGATGTTAGCAATTTCATCCCGTGTTTTTTGAGGAAAACTATTGCTTAAATTCTGTTGAATTACCTCTTTTCTATACCCTACTATTTTAAATAATACAAAATTTAGAATATCTGAAGTAAGATAAAGTAAGCGAAACGGCAGTAATGAAATGCTGTAAATAAAGGGAAGTAAAATATAAAAACGGAGTGTCTTCATTTAGGCTTTATTTGAACTGATAAAAAGTTAATGCAGTACCGAAAGTAATGGTTCATTCTTGCAAACAAAATCGCAAGTTCATCAACGGTTCTTCTTTTAAGTTTACGGTGTATTTTTTTAGTAGATGGGTTTTAAAATCATCAATATTTTACACTTACTCTCAATATCATCCAGTATTTTTTTGTTCCACCAGCCCTCTCTTTATAAGAAACCTCTAAAAATAAAAATTACTACACTTTCATAGATTTTACGATGACTTTTTATTTACTTTCGGCCCACCTTAGCTAACTATATAAATCAACAAACATGAGTCAATCAACAAAACACATTTTAATGGTTCGCCCAGCAGCTTTTGGGTTTAATGAAATCACAGCAAAAGACAACGCCTTTCAAAATATAGAAGCAGGGCACAACAATGCCATTAGCGATAATTCGCAAGAAAATGCGCTGATAGAATTCAACCAAATGGTTGCCAAATTAAAAGCAGAGGGGGTAAATGTATTAGTCGCTTTCGATACACCCGAACCTAAAAAACCCGATGCTATATTTCCCAACAATTGGTTTACAACGCACAGCAACGGTTATATTATTACCTACCCACTTTTGGGGCAAAACCGCCGTTGGGAGCGCAGGAGGGGCATTGTCGAATTAATTGGGGAAGCTTTCCAGATTGACAACGAAATAGACCTTACTTATTTTGAAGAAGAAGGGCTCTACTTAGAGGGAACAGGGAGTATGATTCTCGATAAAGAAAACATGATTTGCTACGCAGCCCTTGCTGAGCGTACCAACGAAATTCCTTTACAGCGTTTTAAGGAAATCACCAAGTTCAACATTGTTACTTTTAATACAGAGGGGCCAGGCGGCAAACCAATTTACCACACCAATGTGATGCTTTCCGTGGCAACCCATTTTGTAATAGTGTGCCTAGAGTGTGTCCCCAATAAAACAGAACGAGAGATGCTCAAACAAACTATATTAAAATCAGGAAAAAAACTTATCGAAATCACCCTGGAACAAGTCGGTAATTTTTGTGGAAATGTGCTTGAAGTGGTTAACAGTAAAGAAGAACTGATATTGGTAATGTCAGAGCGAGCTTACAGTGCTTTTACGCCAGCACAAATAAAAGTAATAGAGGAAACCGACAAAATCCTGCATACCAACATCGGTACTATCGAAACCTTAGGCGGAGGTGGCACTCGCTGCATGATGGCAGAAATTTATTTAAAAGAAAAAGAGGTGTTAAGTAAATCTTCAATTTCAAATTTCGACTAAAGAATTATTAAAACACTCATTTCGAGTATTTTACTTCAACGATGAATTGTACTTAATTTCGTCTGTTTACTTAGCTTAATTAATCACCGTTTTCAGTACGCCACTTTTTGCTATTGCTGTTAAAAAAAAATAGCAGCAAAATAATAAAGGAGACAAAACTCATTGCGAGAAGTAAGTAAGTAAGTAAGTAAGCACATCCATCTTTTCCGTTAGTCGGTTATGGCCCATAAAACTAAAAGTGAGCAAATTTAAAACGCAAACGAATAAGGTTAGACAATAAGATTTACCTTTGCGAATTTTCATAAATTTGTATTTAATTAAATAGGTAATTAAAAAATATTATTTATAACGAATACCCTTTAGCAAGTTTTTTTTGAAGATATTCTTAGCAATAAATATATAAAATAGTGTTGAAAGTAGTAGAGTTATTTGCAGGTGTAGGAGGGTTTCGCTTAGGGCTTGAAAAGCATGGAAATTACCAAGTAATTTGGAGCAATCAGTGGGAGCCTTCTACCAAAACGCAGCATGCTTCTATGGTATATGAGGCACGTTTTGGTGCAGAAAATCACTCAAACCAAGATATTGAAGCCGTTTCTACTCAAGAAATTCCCGACCACGATTTGCTAGTAGGTGGTTTCCCCTGCCAAGATTATTCCGTGGCAACCACGCTGAGTAATTCCAAAGGATTAATTGGTAAAAAAGGGGTTTTATGGTGGTCTATTTATCGCATTTTAAAAGAAAAGAAAAACCCTCCAAAATATCTTTTATTAGAGAATGTAGATAGGCTTTTAAAGTCGCCAGCCAGCCAGCGTGGGAAAGATTTTGCAGTGATGCTTAAAAGTCTTGCACAACTCGGCTACGCAACAGAATGGAGGGTAATTAATGCCGCAGAGTACGGCATGCCACAGCGCAGAAAGCGCATTTTTATTTTAGGTTACCACCAATCGACCGATTTATATCAACAAATAAACTCAGCTAATAAAGAAAATTGGCTTAGCGAAACTGGTGTAATTGCCCATGCTTTCCCCGTTTCAGGCGATTGTTCGTCGTCGGGCAGTGCGCTACACCTAGAGCATGATTTAGTGCAACTGAGTGAAACGTTTAATAAAGGAGGTAAACTTACTCCATTTTTAAATGCAGGCTGCATGGTAAACAGCAAAGTGATGAGCATAAAAACAAATCCTGAATATGAAGGCGCGCAAACTACTTTGGGCGATGTCTTAGAAAAAGAAATAGACAAGAGTTTTTATATCGATGAAAAGGAGGTTCCGAAATGGCAATATTTAAAAGGGGCAAAAAAAGAAATCAGAAAAACAAAAGAGGGTTTTGAATACCATTATGCCGAAGGAGGAATGATTTTCCCCGATGCCTTAGAGAAGCCTTCACGCACTATAATTACGGGCGAAGGAGGCAAAGCTGCTTCTCGGTTTAAACATGTAATCAGCACTTCTAAAGGTTTGCGCAGGCTAACACCAATAGAGTTAGAGCGTTTAAATATGTTCCCCGATAACCACACGAAGCTGACAGGAATTTCCGATGCAAAAAGAGCTTTTTTTATGGGCAATGCCCTTGTGGTTGGTGTTGTTGAAAAAATTGGAGAAATATTATTTAATCGAATAAAATAGCTATCACAATTAACTTAAAGGCTATAACTACAATTGGTGGTGTTGCAATTATCTTCTATGCTGTGAGTGGCAAAACAAGTGAAAAATTATTATGAATTATTTCTTTTGTAACAACTTATTACAAACTGTTACAAAATCGTATAAACAAATGATTAAAATCAGTAAGTAGTCTAGTTAAGAAGAAGCCTCCAAAAATGGCTTATTTTAGACTAAATATCCCTCTTCTGAGGAAATATTTAACGCCGTTTCAATGTATTTTTATTTAGGTTTTTTCAAACGTAAAGAAAACAATTGAAGTATCGTGTTTAATCGAGAAAAACATCTAAATTAGATATGAAAAATCATTACCACACAACTAACATTTAGCTGTATAAGTGCTCAAACAAAATTAATTTGTATCTAATATGAGATAACTATCTGGAAATAAGATACTTTTCTCAAAAAAAATTATAAAGCTATTATCGAAATCGATTTTAACGACACTTTTTTTTAATTTAAAAAAATTTTAACGATACAAACTTCAATGATGAAAAATTCAGACTTGCAAAAATATGGTATAAAAGGAGCAACGGTTCAGTGGAATCTATCTCCAGAAAAACTCCAAGAAATTACTATTTCAAAAGATATGGGAGTTGAAACGGAAAACGGAACGTTGGCGATTAATACAGGCAAATTTACGGGTAGGTCTCCTAAAGATCGCTTCCTTGTAGAAGACGACTACACAAAAGATAAAATTTGGTGGGGCAGAATTAATAAGCCAATCAGTTCTGCGAATTTCGGTCGCTTGTACGAAAAAGTAGTCAACTACATGTCGGATAGAGAGTTATATGTACACGACGGGTATGTGTGTGCACACCCCGACTACCAAATGAATGTACGAACAATAACCGAATACCCTTGGTCCAACTTATTTGTAAACAGCATGTTCTTACGTTTTAAAGATGAAGAGCTAACATCTTTCGAGGAAGAATGGTTAGTGCTTTGTGCACCCCGCTTTGTAGAAGAAAACCCAGAAGAATATGGTTTGAGAGAAGGAAATTTCTCTATCTTAGATTTTACCAGGAAAGTGGTGCTTATAGCAGGTTCCGCTTACACAGGAGAAATAAAAAAGGGAATATTCTCTGCTTTAAATTTAATATTACCTACAGAAAAAAGTGTACTGCCTATGCATTGTTCTGCCAATGTAGGTGAAGAGGGCGATACTGCTATTTATTTTGGTTTATCTGGTACAGGAAAAACCACTTTATCGGCGGATCCAGACCGTAAGCTCATTGGAGATGACGAACACGGATGGACAGCAGACAATGTTATTTTTAATTTTGAA
>CAZFQW010000232.1:0-6114 GCA_964521225.1 uncultured Roseobacteraceae bacterium | reverse complement strand
TATTTTATGATAATTCGTTTTTAAGAAATTAAATTTTTAAACATGCTCTAAGTCTTTGTTGTTCTATTGCTAAAAATAACAAGTAATTTGTAAAATGCTAATTTAAGAAGTTGCTAGGTATTTTAAAAAACAAAGAGAGTTACACTTTCATGTAACTCTCTGGTTTTCAGGGGTGGGCCCACGAGGGCTCGAACCTCGGACCCCCTGATTATGAGTCAGGTGCTCTAACCAGCTGAGCTATGAGCCCGAAAACTGCTGTTTTCTTTGTATGTGCGCAAAGATAGAGAATATTCTTAATTGCTCACAAAATTTATCAAGGAATATTACACCACAAAACAACGGTGTTTTATTCTATTGATAAAAGGAAAAAGCTCCTCTAAATTGAGAAGCTTTTGGTACACCGTACGGGAATCGAACCCGTGTTACCAGGATGAAAACCTGGCGTCCTAACCCCTAGACGAACGGTGCTTTTTTCTTTTGCGCTGCAAATTAAAAACTATTTTTTTTCCTACGCAAATTAATTTTAAAAATTAGGAGGGATTTATAAGAATTCCCTCCTATATACTCTAATTAGTCGATTTTAATTTTAAAAGCTTTGATTTTATCGGCCTCTTGTACTCTTAAAACGTATAAACCGGAAGGAAGCGCTGAAACATCAATAGTAGTTTTCCAAAACCCATTTAGCTTCGTTATTTGCGTGGGCAATATGATTATCTTCGCCGAAAGATTTAAAATAGTTACATTCGTTTCCTTCCAATCTTGTATAGGAATTTCGACATAGATAATATCGCTTGCCGGATTGGGGTAAATAGAAATCTCAGGCTGCGGAGCTACCAAATTTTCTAAACCGGTTACAGTTACTTCTATTGGCTCAGAAGTACCTGTACAGCCAAACTGGTCGGTAACGGTTACTTCGTATGTTCCTTGTTCAAAGGCAATGATTTGCGGCCCTGCTTGGTTGGTAATTGTTGCCCCATTTAATCGCCATTCAAAAGCAGTACCTCCCGAAGCGGTAAGTGTGAACCCATCAATTGTTATAGTGGGGGTAAACTGCGAACAACTTACTGTGATATAGTCGGCTTTGGTGATTGTTGCCGATTCGCCTCCTTCTCCTGTTACGGTTAGAGTAACATCGTAAACCCCTTGCGCATTATAACCTACCGAAACGTTTTTATCGGCAGAATTCTCAGGGTTACCGCCTTCAAAAGTCCATTGCCACGCTACGCTATTCTCGGTGGTCGGCGTAGCGTTATAAATACATTCACCTACTTGTATTTGTGTTTGGTTGGCGGTGAAATCGGCAACATTTGTAACCGTAGAAGCGACATTTCCAAAAGCCGAGAATCTTCCGTTAATTCCTGCCTTTACTCTATAAAAATACCTGCTATTGTTCTCTAGCTGTGTGTCTGAAAAGGTAACATTATCGGCAGTTAAAGTGGTTATTTCTGTATAACCGGTTTCAAAGTTTAGAGAGCGCTCTACGACAAAACTAGTTACTTTGGAAACATCGTTATTTTGCCAGCTTAAGTCAATTTTCCCAAAAGAACTAGCCGTTGCTATTAAGTTTTGCGGAACGATTGTGTTGGCAGTATTTAACGTAATTGGTTCTGACGTGGCTTTACAGCCAAAAGAATCAGTTACTTCTACCTGATAGCTTCCCGTTTCAAAAGCGGTGATTTCTTTCGTATTATCTGAAAGGGTTAAGCCCTCTCTTTTCCAAAGATAGGTTCCTTCCAAATCGGCTGAAATGGTAGTACCGCTCACAGCAATTACAGGCTTTACAGTTGGGCAAATCACACTAATAAAATCATTTTTTTGTTCTACTGATTGATTCCCTTGTGCATCGGTTACTTGCAAGGTAACAGCATAAGTGCCTGTACCATTGTAGCTGATTTTTGGAGATGCTTCAGTAGAGCTACTAGGAGTTCCCCCCTCGAAAGTCCAATTAAAAGATGTAGGGTTGCCGCCTGACTGATTAGAAAATTGCACCTCGTTACCCACCACTACCGAGGTGGGAGTGGCACTAAAAGCAGCTTTTAAGGCAATTACCACCGTTATTAAATTGTTAGCCGTTTTGGTGTCTTGGGAGTTGGCATTTGAAGTAGCGAGCGAAACCGTATAAGCGCCGGCAGTTTGGTAGGCGTGCGTGGGATTCTGTTCGCTGCTTGTAGTACCATCCCCGAAATTCCATTGCCATGTGGTTGGGCTGCCCGCCGATTGGTCAGTAAACTGTACTACTTCGTTGGTAGCTGCTTCCGTTTTATTTACGCTAAATTCGGCTTTCACAGGGGTAAAGAGTTGTAGGGTATAATCTTCGGTTTCTCCAAATGCGTAAGCCCCACAGGGTTGGATGGCATCAATGGCTTGTTGGTTGCTCTCTCCTTGTAACACAGCCCTTGTAATTACCCTCATGCGTAGGTCTTCGCCTACTTTTGCGGTTTGAGGAACGGTTAAATCTATCGTTAGAATTCCTTGGGTTAACGACTGCGTTGTACTCGCCACAGTTTCTCCATTGTCTGTGAAATCGCCATCGGCATTCCAATCAATAAATACTTTTGCGTGTTTGCTAAACAGCACTCCACACGTGCCGATGGTAACGGCTAAATCGTAAGATTGCCCAATGCCTAGTTTTGTCGACTGACTGGTAAAATTGGAGTATAGCGCACAAGTTCCTGCGGTTGAATTATCAATTGTATTTAGTTGAACCCTTTCAATAATTTCATCATCGATAAAAGAAGCCCCCGAAGAACAGTACTTTGCACTTTGGGGGTCGGCAACGGTAATGTAGTTATTGATGATTTTGGTATTTTCTTCACCTGTTGCATTTCGTACTTTTAGCGTAACTCTATACTGGCCCGCAATGGCATAGTTAACTTGTGGGTTTTGTTGTGTAGAAGTCGCAGGATTTCCTCCCGCAAATATCCATTCCCAACTTGTAGGTGTTCCTGTAGAGCCATCTATAAACCCAACACTTTGTCCCGTTTCTACTATGGTAGTTGTAGAAGAAAAATTAGCGGCTAATGGTGGTGCTGCAATTGTAACAGTAGCAGTGCCGCTTGTTGTGCCACTACCACAAGCGTTACTTACACTCGTGAGCGTGTAAACTGTTGTAGTAGTGGGGTTCACCGTTACAAACGAAGGATTATTGCTAGTACCATTCACCGAAGTGCCATCCGATAAGGTATAGCTCCAAGGAGCAGTTCCCGTAAAGCCGACCGATAACGTTGCCGATGCGCCTGCTGCAATAGTGGTACTGCCGCTAATACTTGCCGTGGGTGTTCCGTTGATGGTAAGTGTTGTGGGGCTATTGCTTCCTGTTGCTGTCGGATTGCTACTTGTTACTCTTACTCTATATCCGCTACCAGCAGCAATGTTAGTTGGGATAGTTGCCGTAAGTGGGCTTCCACTTCCTGAGGTCGCAATGTTTGAAAAATTATTCCCTGTATTATCAGAAAGTTGTACTGTAAAACTTGCCCCGCTAAAATTACCTTGTGTGGTAAAAGGTACACTGATAACACCTCCTGCACACACAGTAGAAGCGGCAATGTTTCCGGTACTGATATTCAACACATCGGCACTTCCTGTGATATTTAAAGTGTAATCTTCTACTTCTCCTTGGTTCATGTTGCTACAAGGCGAGTCAACAATTCCCTCTACACCGGGGCGCACTCTTACCCGCATTCTGTAGCTGCCCGTAGCTGTATTAGAAGGGACTTGGAAAGAGCCTTCTATCAAAGGATTATTTAAATTGGGATTTAAGGTCTGAAATACTCTTTCACCGTTGTCTTCAAAATCGCCATCGAGGTTAAAATCAATCCAAATTGCTAAGTTTTGCTGAAAGAAAGAACCATCTGAAAGTAAAGTGCTAGCACTAAAGCCATAGGTAGTGCCTGTATTCAGATTCGCAGAAAGGTTTGTGAAATTGCCATAATTATCTGTTGAGCAGGCAGAGCCTGTATTACTCAAAGTAGTTCCTGTAATTGAAAAGTCTGAGATTTGTGCATCGCCATCGCAAGTGAAATTATAAGTAGGTTTACAGTATGCCAAACCTGAGGTAACAGTGGCTACATTACTGAATGCGTTAGTAGTATTTGAAGGGATTATTCGATAAAAATAGCTAGTGCCTGAAGCAATGGTAAAATCTGAGAAAGTAGTAACGTTAGGAGCAACGCCACCAATAGCAACAAATTCGGACGTTTCAGAAGTAGAACGCTCAATTAAGTAACCTGTTTCGCCACTAACATCTGACCAGTTAAGTATTATCCCAGAACCCTGAAAAGTACCCGTAAGCCCAGAGGGCGCATTAACATTGGCAGAAGCCACTCCCTGCATATTGTAAGAAGTGTGGCCTAACCGTGCGGCTAATCCATCCTTCATTCTTAAAAACTGTTGTGTTGAAAAAAGATTGGCACATTCACTTGGGTGATACGACATGATATTATCGATAGGTGCATTGGTATACACGCCTCCTGGCCCACTAACGCTAGCACCATTGTGCGTACAGTTAGAAGTGTTCACTGTAATTCTTGTATTTGGATTAGGGTCGGCAGGGGTATCGCAAATTACATCGCCGGCTGTACTACAGTTTGAGCCAGAAATATTCTCTACCCCAAGAGAGGTTTCAAAAGTATGATACAAACTAAAGTAATGCCCCAATTCGTGGGAAATGGTATTGGTATTTGTTGCTTGAGGTGCACGGATAAATACTTTGTTGAAAACCGCATCGGGATGGGGGAAATAGGCATATCCTCCAATGATTTGTGCATCTGCTATTACCTCTCCTGGGAAATAAATATTGATTGCATTGGTTACATCGTGCTGTGTGCCGAGGGCATCTTCTTCATCGGCACTAAACTCAAAAAAAGTATCGCTATTAATAATGTTAGGCGAGGCAAAATAAAAGCGCACTCCCAAGGCGGCTAAGTCTTTATTTAGCTTGGCAAGTGTAACGTTCAAATCGTTTAAACTAAGTCCTCCGGTGCCATCGCTTCGGTTAATGATGTGCGGCTGAATCGCCAGGTTAGTAATCTCTCCCTCTCGCAAAGTTTTACCTGCCCCTTTTACGGTTTTGAGGTAATACTGATGAATTTCTTTTGTAGGAGGAGGCGTTCCGCAGTTTTCTTGGGCAAATACCTGTGTGCCAAATAAGCAGAGCGAAAGCAGTAGCCCGGTTAATAGTTGAGTAATCTTTGTAATCATAAGGATTTGAAAGTTAAGTTTTATGAGACTTTAGTAAGTTACGAAGAATGGCAGCGAGCTGTCAATAAAAATTTATTTTTATAGCTACATCGGCTAACAAAAGTCTGATAGATATAAATTTAGAGTATTACCTTTGCCTTAAAAACCAATGAAAACTTCTCTTAAATAAACAATCTACATGCAATTACACGCAATTGATACGGGCTTCTTTAAGTTAGACGGCGGAGCCATGTTTGGGATAGTCCCCAAAACCATTTGGAATAAGATTAACCCTGCCGATGAAAATAATATGTGCACTTGGGCAATGCGGTGCTTGCTTATTGAAATGGGAAATCGGCTCATTTTGGTCGATACAGGCATTGGCAACAAACAAGACGATAAGTTTTTCCAGTACTTTTATCTGCATGGTGGCGATACACTTGAAAAGTCCATTCGAAGCAAAGGGTATTCTCCTGAGGAAGTAACCGACGTTATTTTGACCCACTTACACTTCGACCATTGTGGAGGAGCGGTAAAGCTAGAAAACGGAAAACCGACGCTTTCTTTTCCTAATGCAAAATATTGGTCGCATAGCGAACATTGGGCGTGGGCACTCAACCCAAACCCTAGAGAGAAAAATAGCTTCTTGAAAGATAATATCCTGCCTATTCAGGAAAGTGGACACCTCAATTTCATTAACCAAGAAAATGACTTTGCTGATTTAGGGATCTCGTTCATTACGGTTAGTGGGCATACCGAAAAGCAGCTCGTCCCTAAAATTCAGTATAAAAATAAAACACTCGTTTATTTGGCCGATTTAATGCCTTCCGTTGGGCATTTGCCAATTCCTTATGTTTTGAGTTACGATGTTCAGCCGCTGCTTACCTTACAAGAAAAAGAGCAGATGTTGCAAGAAGCATTAAAAAATGAATATAT
>CAZFQW010000231.1:0-6125 GCA_964521225.1 uncultured Roseobacteraceae bacterium | reverse complement strand
CAGCATTTTTAGTTTATCCTTTTTGCTGATATTTTTTCTGGCACTTACCTCTGCTAAGGCGCAGATAGTTACAAACAACAGTAATAATCCTGTTACAGTTGGCTCACTTCCTTACGAAATTAACAATGCGGCACCTAATGCTACAATTACATTCAATTTTTCTTTAAATGGGGCAACAATAGCCAACCTTGCTTACACCATCACCAAAGATATTACGATTGATGCCAGTGGCTTACCCAATTCTGTAACTATCACAGGAAATGGCACAAATGCGATTTTTACAATTAATGGGGGCAATACAGTCGATTTCGTCAATCTAAAGTTGTCAAATCCAAATATCAATTCTCCTAGTTTAATTGGAGGAATTGATAACTCAGGAACACTGACCCTTACCGATTGTTACTTGTTTAATATAGGTTCAGCGGCAACGGATGGACCAAATCAAGTTGGGGGAATTTATAATGCTAATGCTGGTATACTAAACATATATAACTCTACATTTGACAATTTTCTTTCAAATGATGTAGCTGGAGCGATACAGAATGATGGAGTTTTATATGTATTAAATTCTACATTTCACGATATAGATTCAGATGGTGGAAGCGGAGGGGTTTATATAATTGAGAACACTGCTACAGGTACAGCTACTTTTGAGCATATTACTATTTTTACTGGGAATGGTATTGCTATTTTCAATGGAAATGTAGCAAATGTTACTTTGAATTATTCTTTGTTAGACAACACGTTTAATTTAGGAGGGGAGGCATTAATACAAGGTAATTTTATCGGAGATTATAACGTATTTGGAGATAATGGTTTTACAATAGCGGGTACCGGTAACACTCAAATAGCAGACCCCCCTGGCATCCCTGCTGGGCAAATTCTACCACTAGCCGACAATGGGGGTAGAGTACCTACTTGTGCCATTGCCGCTGGCAATCCTGCGATAAATATTGCAACTGGGTCATTATTTACAGAAGATTCTAGGGGTTCTGTTAGAATAGGCAACCCAGATGCGGGAGCATTTGAGTTTGGAGCACCCACTCCAAGAATAGCTACAGGTGGCGATTGGTCTGATATTTCATCTTGGGTAAATGGCACAAAGCCTTCTGCTAATGATGATGTGATTATAGAAGGAACAATCACAATGAATGAGGTTCCGCCAAATCTGACTAATGTATTTATCGCGACAGGAAATACTCTAGATATGGATGGGAATAATTTGACTGTAGTTAACATTGCTATAGAAGGCCCTACCGGAACATTAAGTATGGCTACAGGAACTCCAATATTAACAGTCTCTGGAGATTATATTCAACATGGGATTTTTTTAGGAAATGCAACGAACACATCAACTGTTATTATGACAGGGAATCCAGGAATTATTGATGGCAGTGCCTCCCCCGAAATCCTTTTCGATAATTTAACAATAGATGCAGGAGCAGTTATAACGCAGCAAGCCGCTGTTCGAGTAAATGGCAACTTCTTAAGCGATGCTACCCTAAATGCGACCACATTCGATTTAACCTTTAATGGAAATTTCACCAATAATGGAACATTTAACCGAGGGACTGCGAATAACGTAACGTTTTCCTCTAACACTGGGGCACAAACCATTAGTCTACTCGGGACTACCACTTTTAATAATTTAATTATTAATAACACTGCAACCGCTCCGAACGATAAATTAATTCTCGATGGCAATACGTTTCAGGTTCAATCAAGCATCACATTCACGGCAGGCGATATTCAACAAAATTCAGCAACCTTTGAAATCTCCGATGCCACGTTAATCAATACACCAAGTAACACAAGTCATATAGAGGGTATTGTTACGGTATCGTTTGCAGGGGCTGGGTCTTATACCGTTCCAACAGGCGATGGCGATGCTTATGCACCCATTAAAATTACTTCAACAGGAGTGGAAGATTTTGCCGTACAGTATGTGGCAGGTACTCCAACGAACGATACCAATGTAGATGGAAGTTCCACCGATATCATCAGCCCGAACGAATATTGGGAAATAGTGAGTGCAGGGGGTTCTACCGCAACAGTTACCCTGTTTTGGGACAATGCGAACCGTTTAAGTTATATCGATGATTTTACCAATGTAGCCGTAGCGGTGCATAATGGGACAAATTGGACCGCTCCTGCTTTTACAGTAACAGGGGGAAGCGCTAATACGAGCGGTTCGGTAAGTACCGATGTAGCCTTCACAATTCCTGCGGGGTCTGCTTCCGTTCAAAACCAATTCACCTTTGGCAATGCCCTTGGCGGGGGGAATAATTTTGCTCCAACCAATACCTTCACTAATGCTACCGATAATTTATGGTCTGAACCCACCAACTGGAGTTTAGGCATTCCTGTTGCCGGGCAAAACATTATCATTGATGGAGATGTAAACATAGATGTTACCCCTGTAGCGGTAGAAGATGTAACAATAAATAGCGGTTTTACGCTCGACCTCCAAGGATATGATTTCAACATTAACGGGAACTTGGTAATTGAGGGCACTTTAGATGCGAGTATAGGTTCGATTGAGTCGCCCGTAATAACCGTAAGTGGAGATTATATACAGGACGGGGGGTATACATCGGGCGATGCAAAAGTGGTTCTCACAGGAACCTCTACCATCGGTGGCAGTGCCTCCCCCGACATCCTTTTCGATAATTTAACAATAGACGTAGGAGCAGTGATTACCCAGAACTCGCCAATTAGAGTCAATGGTAATTTTTTGAATAACGGAACACTTTCTGCCGCTGTAATGGATGCAACTTTTAATGGGAATTTCACGAACAACGGTACTTTTGGCAATACAGGAACAGTAACTTTTTCGGCTACTGCACCTCAAACCCTTAACGGAGGAACTCCTGTTGGTTTCACGAACCTCACTATTAACAACACGGCATCAGCTCCCAATAATAAAGTTGTTTTAGATGTAAACACCACCGTAATTGGAAATATCAACTTTACCAATGGCTATCTACAACCCTCTGGAGGAGGTCTGTTTGTTGACGAATCGGTTACCTACACAACGCCCTCTAACGCTAGCCATATCGAAGGCCAAGTGAACCTTAGTTTCGCAGGAACAGGCATTGTTACCCTTCCCGTGGGGAATCTCTCTATTTATGCCCCAATAACCATAAATGCGGCGGGAAGTACTAGCTTTAACGTAGCCTACTCTGCCTCTCTGCCGGGTTCTTCCAATAGTTTTGGTGGTGCGCCAACGCTCGATAAAATCACAGAACAAGAATATTGGCAAATTCAAAGTATTGGGGGCCCCCACGACGCTACGCTCACTTTGCCTTGGGACAACGCCTTCAGAAATAGCTATATTACCGACTTGCCCAATTTGCGAGTTGCCACAAACGATGGCACCAATTGGGGTGATGCAGGAAGCAGTGCTGCTACAGGAACAGCTTCCTTGGGGAGCATAAGCACTAGTGCTGCCATTGCTATCCCTAACGGCCCGGCGAGTTTAGCAAACCAATTCACCTTTGGCAATGCCCTTGGCGGGGGGAATAATTTCATCGATATATTCTCTTTTAAATCTACTTGGGAAACTACCGGGACATTTGAAAACATAACCATTCCCACTACGGGAACAGGATACAATTTCACTGTAGATTGGGGCGATGGAACAGTGGAAAATTTGAGTGATATTGAGGCACCATTTACCCATACCTACACAACGGCAGGCTTGTACCAAGTGGCTATCTCTGGCGATTTCCCGCAAATCTTCTTTGATGATGCTGGCGATAAAGATAAAATTAAAAGTATAGACCAATGGGGTAACATTGCTTGGGCTTCTTTTGAAAGTGCTTTTGAAGGCTGTACTCATCTGACCATTGTTGCTACCGATGCGCCAGACCTTAGCTTGGTAACCGATATGTCTTATATGTTCGAAGATTGCACCAACTTAAATAGCGACATAAGCAGTTGGGATGTAAGCAACGTAGAAGACATGTCGCGTATGTTCACCAATGCAACATCTTTTAACCAAGATATTAGCGATTGGAATGTTGGCAATGTTACCGATATGGTAGGAATGTTCGATGGAGCAACCAACTATAACAATGGAGGAGTAGCACTCGATTGGAGCAACACAAGCAGCTTAGTTGATGTAGAAAATATGTTTATCGATGCTACTTCCTTTAACCAAGATATTAGCGATTGGGACATGAGCAGCGCTACCCGATTCATCACCATGTTTGCAGGGGCTACTTCTTTCAATAATGGAGGCGTTCCGCTTGATTGGGCAAATACAAGCAGCGCCACCCGCATGGAATATATGTTTTCAGGGGCTACAGCTTTTAACCAAGATGTGAGCAGTTGGGACGTGAGCAATGTTACACAAATGGCAGGTTTATTTGAATACACCTCCTTCGACCAAAGCCTTGCCAATTGGGATATTAGTAGCGCAACTAGCATGAGTTTCATGTTGGACGAAACCAATATGTCAACTGCAAACTACGATGCCACCCTACAAGGCTGGGCAACGCTCGATGCAGGCGAAACCCAAATACCAACAGGCCTTACTTTGGGAGCATTGGGCTTAACTTATTGCAATGCAGAAGCCGCAAGACAAGATTTAATTGACACTTACAGTTGGTCTTTTTCAAGCAATACTAAGTTCTGTAATCTTCCCTTTGTTACCACTTGGAAAACCGATAATTTGGGCGTTTCGGCAAATAATCAAATCACGATTCCGGTATTTTCAGGGGAAACCTATGACTATGAGGTTGTTTGGGAAGAAGTGGGCAATCCAGGCAATAGCGGTTCGGTATCTAATATCACTTCAGCTACAGATTTAACCATCACATTCCCCAATCCGGGAACGTATCAGGTATCCGTTACGAGCGATTTTCCACGCATCTTCTTCAATGATTTAGGCGATAAAGAGAAACTACTTACCGTAGAACAATGGGGCGATATTGCTTGGACTTCTATGGAATTAGCTTTTAAAGGCTGTTCTAATTTAGAGGTAAATGCGATAGACGCGCCGAACTTAAGCAATGTATTTAGCATAGGCTCTATGTTTTATGATTGTGCCTCTTTCAACTCAAATATCAACCATTGGGATGTTGGCAATGTGCTTTTTATGGGCGATTTATTTAGGAATGCTAGTAGTTTCAATCAGCCTTTAGATAATTGGCAGGTAACGCAAGTAATCATAATGGGGAACATGTTCAATGGGGCTACTGCTTTCAATCAAAACCTAGGCAATTGGGATATTAGTAGCGTAAACGTTATGGAAGAAATGCTTAATAATTCTGGAATGTC
The DNA here is from genome assembly GCA_964521225.1 of uncultured Roseobacteraceae bacterium. GTDB lineage: Bacteria > Bacteroidota > Bacteroidia > Cytophagales > Flammeovirgaceae > CAYUJH01. The sequence continues at coordinate 842 of CAZFQW010000231.1, read as the reverse complement.
CGCCGCTAACTATGATGCTACTCTACAAGGTTGGGCAACCCTCGATGACGGCGAATCGCAAATCCCTACCGATATTATCTTAGGAGCAGAAGGATTGTACTATTGCAGTGCCGGAACAGAAAGGCAAGACCTAATAGGTAATTACGAGTGGTTTATCTACGATGACGGACAAGATTGTAGAGTCTGCGATCCCACTGCAGAAGAACAAGTACTCACCTCGCTGTACAGCAGTACTAACGGAAGTAGTTGGAGCAGTGGCACGGGCTGGCTTGGCGGTTTGCCCCTTGCCAATTGGGAAGGAATTACAACTAATGCAGAGGGCTGTGTTACCGAAATTAATCTCAATTCAAAAAATTTAACGGGTTCGCTACCTACCGGGTTAGGAGACCTTCCTTTCTTAGCTACACTCAACCTCTCTAACAACCAAATAGAAGGCGAATTGCCCGTAGAGTTGATTAACCTGAAAAGAAGACTCAAGGCAATCAATATCCAAAATAATAGTTTTACAGGGAATGTCCCCTATGCCTATATTGAACTACAAAATCTTGTAGAATTTCAGTTTAACAATACAGGATTATGCGAACCCACGGCATCTTCGTTTCAAGATTTTTTACAAGATATTATTGATAATGGGGGAATTGTAAACGGTACAGAAATTGGCTGCCCACCAATGCATTGGGAAGGCACCGTAAGCAGCGATTGGAATGAACCACTGAACTGGTCTTTGGGCGTAGTGCCCTTTTTTGAAGACGATGTAGTGATAGACCCCACTATTTTCGATTACCCCAATATACCCGTAATTAAAAATCTTGGAGGTGGAGAACAGCCTGGTGGTGAAGGGC
>CAZFQW010000230.1:0-6127 GCA_964521225.1 uncultured Roseobacteraceae bacterium | reverse complement strand
GACCCATCTTTTGGGCTCAAAAATAAGTTATATTTAATTCTGAACAAGTACTTAATACGAATTAAGCGTTTGTTATGACAGCACATAATAAAGTTTCTTTAAAAAGGAATGCTTAGCTTTCAGTATTTGTCGACTAAATTTGTAGTTAGTAAGCCAGTTAATAAATTTAAAGTTTTATAACTTTTTTTTCTTAGAAATCGTAGAAAACATGAATATCAATATTATTGAAGAGTCGCATTGTAGTATTGTTCAGGTGGAAGGCGAGCTTGATGCAAGCTCATCTGTACAGTTAGATGATTCTCTGCAAGAAGTTCTCAATAAAGAAAATACAAATATTCTTGTCGACTTTAATTCGCTAGAATATATATCGTCGCCCGGTATAGGAGTGTTTACCTCAAGAATTGAAGATTGCCAGAAAGCCGATATTCATATTGTTTTATATGGAATGAAAGACAAAGTTTTCAGTGTCTTTAAAATTTTAGGTCTTGACCAACTTCTCCCTATTGTAAAAACCAAAGAGCAAGCCAAAGAAAGATTACATGAGCTTCAGCACAAGAGTTAACTGCCAAACAGAAAGTCTGCGAGATATTAGGAATTTCGTGGAAGACGCTCTTCTTAAGCTTAAAGTCCCTGAGCAAGACCGTAATTTATTAGTGGTAGCAGTAGATGAAGTTTGTGCTAATAGAATGATTCATTCTTGCTTAAATGATAATTCCGAAAAAATTGAAGTAATTATTAAAAAGCTTGGAAAAAAGCTTGTATTCGAAATTATAGACAACGGCGAACATTTCAATATTGCAGAGTACACGGAGCCTTCTATTGAAAAGGTAATTAAAGAAAAAAGTGCTGGAGGAATAGGTCTAATTTTAGTTAAAAAAATTGTTGACCAAATACAGTTAGAAACTAAAGGTAAGAAGAATATTTGCCGACTTTTTAAGATACTTGCAATGTAACTATCGATATAATTTTTTGAAATGAATATGCTGTGCTACCTCATTGGGCACTAAGTACCGAATTGATTTTCCCTCTTTTATTAGCCTTCTAATTAATGTTGCAGAAATCTCCATAAGAGGAGCTTCTACTAACTGTACATTTTTATATTCATCCTTAAAACCTTGGGATTTTAAAGGGCTGCCAGGCCTAGGGTAAACAACCACCCCATATTCTTCTAAAATAACTTTATAGTTTCTCCATTTATGAAAGTGGGTCAAGTTATCGCTTCCCATAATTACCTTGAATGTATTTTTTGGGTATTTATCACTTAGTGCGGCAAGTGTAGTGGCAGTGTAAGAGGGGCGTGGTAAATTAAATTCTATATCACTCACGTTAAGGTTTGCATTATCGGTAATGGCAAGCCTTACCATATCGAAACGATCGAACTCATGCAATAAATTTGATTTTCTTTTGAAAGGATTTTGAGGAGAAACAACAAACCAAACCTGTTGCAAGTCACTTAATTGCACTACTGAATTAGCAATAATAAGATGCCCAATATGAATTGGGTTAAAGGAACCAAAAAACAAGCCGACTTTCATAAGTTATTGTACTTGTGTTTCCTCGTCCAAAAATAGTTCTACAATATTTTCGGCCCTCTCAAATGCCTCTTCTAAGGAATCGTTTAGTAGTATTTGATCAAATTGTTCAGAAAAAGTTAATTCGTAAGCAGCTTTCTTAACTCGTTCTTTAAGGGTGTCCTCTGTTTCGGTATTTCGTACCCTCAGCCTTGTTTCTAAAGCAGTAATGTTGGGAGGCTTTACAAATACTGCGAGGGCATTGTTCTTATAGTAGTTTTTCAAGTTAATTCCTCCTTGAACGTCTACATCCAATACTACATGTCTTCCCTCTTTTCTTATTCTCTCAATTTCAGATTTTAAAGTCCCATAAAATACACCAGAGTAAACCTCTTGCGACTCTACGAACGCTTCAGCTTTCAACTTTTCTTTAAACTCATCTAATGAAAGAAAGTAATAGTCTTTTCCGTGAGTTTCACCTTCCCGCATAGGGCGAGTTGTAGCAGAAATAGAAAAAGATAGAGTGGTGAATTTTTTTACTAGATGTTTCACAATAGTAGTTTTTCCAGCACCTGAGGGTGCTGAAAAAACTAGAATTTTACCTAAATCCATTGCGCGTGTTTAGGAGATTGAAGTATTGGTATGAATTCCTTTTCGGATTTGATCAATTAATCCTAAAGGAGCCTCTGAACGACCAAGATTAGACTTAATCATCTTGTAGAAGCTGCACTCGGAGTCGTAAAATTGAGCTGAGTTTTCGCAAGTATCACATTTTGACTCGATGTAAGCAATCTCATCCTCTGTTGCCTCACCATCGAGAAATAGGTAAATGAGTTGATTAAATTCCTCTTTAGTAATATCACCAAGAGACTGTTGTAGTGGTTTTCCCATCTTTAAGCAAGTTTTTAAAAAGCAAAAGGCTAATGTATTCAGATAATAAATTGAACTATGCAAATAAAGGTTCACTAAAAACTTTAATTACAGGTTTGCTTTCAAAATTTACTGTGCGGCATTGTAACCCATCTTTTTGGCGTACTTCTGTAATTTCTCTTTTAATAAGTTTCTAGCTCTGTGTAATCTGGAGCGAACAGTACCAATCGGGATGTCTAATATTTTAGACATCTCTTCATAGGTAAACCCTTCTAAATCACACAAAATAATTACAATTCTGAAATCTACTGCAAGTGAGTTAAGAGCATTGGTAACCTCATCACCAATTCTATTCTGCATGGTTTCTGAGCGCAAATCGACAGTAATATTGTGATTGGCATCTTCAGAGTTATAAATAGTTTCAACTTCTTGGTAATCTACCTTAGCTGGTTGTTTGCTCTTTTTACGGTAGTCGTTGATGAAACTGTTCTTCAAAATTCTAAACAGCCATGCCTTTGCATTTGTTCCTTTTTCAAAAGATGAAATAAATCGGAATGCTTTTAGATATGTATCTTGAACTAAATCTTTCGCATCTTCTTCTTCCATAGTTAATTTGTAAGCGAAGTTATACATCGAATCTATATGAGGCATGAACTCACCATCAAAGATTTGTACCTTTTCTCGTTCGCTGTACTGATTTTTTTTCTTTTCTGACATAAGTTATTCGTTTAGAAGATGCTTGTAATGAAAATTTATGCTACCACATTAACTTAACGATTACCAAATAAGATTCCAATACTATTTTGAGTTTTAAGAACTGCCATTAAGACGTACAACAAAACGGTTGTCTGCTAAAATGGCAATAGTTTTAAAATACTGTGTTTTATGTGGTCAATTTGGATATTAACAGTGTGTGTTTTTCTACAAAGCTTCCAAGAAACTAAGTGGGAGTTAAAGAAAAAAGTTGGGCTTGAGGGGCGTTCTTTAAACGCAGACTCTCAAGAGAACCTGTACTGCCTTTCAGAACTAGGTAAAGTTGCTCGGTACGACTCTACCTTGGTAAATACTGCCCAGTTTTCCTTAAATCTTCTAAATACACCTAGTTACATAGAAACCTGGAACCGTCTGAATGTAATGCTTTTTTACAAAGAGAGCCAGCAAATTATTTTTTTAGATAGATTTTTACAGCTCCGAAACGAGTACCGATTACAAGATTTTCAAAATGCATATTTTACAGCGGTAGCCACTTCTGCCAATGGTACTTTATGGGCTTTTGACTCTAGCAGTTTGAGGTTGTTAAGGCTGAGCCCTCAAAATGGAGAGGTTTTATTTGATTGGTTTTTGAATGATTTGGATTACTATCCCGAAGTGATTTTCTTAAGAGAGTTTGAAAACTTTTTATTTGCCTTAGATGCCAATAAAGGAATTTTAATCTTCGATTTTTTAGGGAATCTGTTGATGACTATCGAGCAAGAGGCTATTCAAGCAATTGGCTTTAATAAAGGGGAGTGCTACTTCCTTTCAGCAGATGGAAATCAGTTAAATATTATTAGCCTTTCAGATTTTAGTAAAGTTACTTCTTTGAGATTACCTCAAAATGCAAAATCTGTAGTTTATTTGGGCGAAAAACTCTATTTACTAAATTTAAGTAACGAACTCTGTTATTATAACAAGAGCTACTAATCTTCAAAAAATGCAGTTCCTTTTGAGTTAACGTAACCGTCTTTACCATTAAAGAAAACCCACATTAAGCCATTTTTAAAAGTATTTGCCCAGGTAAGCGGATTATCAAACTTACAGGGAATAAGTTCTTTACCGTTGTTTCCTACCAATCCCCAAAGGTTTTTAAACTCTACGGCTCTGAAAAAAACATTACTTTCACTTACATCCTCATAAATATAAAAATCCGAATATTTGTATGGGCTTACCAAATCTCCACTTCTATTGATAAAACCCCATCTGTCTTTCAACTTAACTGTGGCTAACCCTCTTTGGAAATCTTGCGCTTCTTTAAATTGGGGAACAATTACGTTTTCTCCTTTTAAGTTAATAAAACCAATTTTACCATTTACGCTCACCCTACATAAGCCCTCAAAAAACTTATAAGGCAAAATATTGAAATCATTTTCAAGGTTATTTTGTAATTCTGGGGCATCGAAAACAAATTCGGTTAGCTCTTCGCCTTTATTATTGATAAATCCCCATTTATCCCCTTTTGAAGCGATTGCGATACCGTTATCAAAGTACCTATTCAGGCCAAAATAATGTATTTTGGTATACTTTGCAGGAATAATTTCTTCTCCTTTAATATCAATTATACCTTCGTTCCCTCCTCTTTTTACTAGGGAATATTCATCGAAAAAGGGTGTTGCTTCTGAGTATATAATGGGGATTTTTACGTTTGAGAGCGTGTCGATAAAACCGAAATTACCATTTTTTTTTACCTTACAAAGCCCTTCAGCAAAATGCATTTGGTATTTACTATCGGGAAAATCTTCAAATTTAAATTCGATTTTTTCTTGATTTGCATAATCTATAAAGCCCCAAGTATTTCCTTTTTTTACGGCGATAAATCCTTCTTCTGGCTTCCCTACAGCATCGTATTCTATCGGGATTACAACCTTGCCTTCTTCGTTCACAAAACCATATTTGTTATTCAAAAAAACTTCTGCCAAACCATTATACATTACCTTAGCGGCGTCAAAATAATCGGAAATAATGGTGCCTTCTGAATTCATAAAAAACCATTTCCCTTCTTTCTGCAACGGTCTTTTAAAAGAAAAACCGGTAGGCACATAGGCATATTCGGGCGCAAGAATTTCTTTGCCTGTTTTATCAATCACACCAAATAGGCTATCATTTTTTACCACTGCGAAGCCGTTATCGAAGGGGTAAATTTTATCGAACTTTGGCGCAAGAATTTCTTTGCCATTTATTAAAGAGACAAGCCCTACTTTGTTTTCTTTTTGCACCCAAACGAAGTCTTTTTCATTTTTGAAAGTGCCAATATTCTCAAAACTATTTTGAATTATTTCTTTTGACTTGCTTGGGAAAAATATGCCCCATCCGTCTTCAGTTCTTACTTTAAGTACTTCGTTTTCAAATGCATATTGTAGGTACTTAAATTTGGTGAGAAGCTTGCCAGTTTTATCAATCACTGCATATTTACCATTTATCATTACGGTGGCAACACCTAGCTTGAAGTCGCTAGCAGTTTCATATTTCATAGCAATCACTTCTTTCCCCTGTTCGTTGATGAACCCAAACCGCTGATTTTTCCCTACAATGGCCAAACCATCACTAAAAAAGTCTACATATTCATATTGCGGTTGGATCACAATTTCCGATTTTTCGTTGCTGAACCCCCATAAATCACCTTTTCGGTAGGGAATTAACGCATTGGCAAATAGCGTATGAGAAGCAATTAAAATACTTATTGATAAGGCGATGATAATGGCGAATGATTTACGCATAAAAATTATGTGAATTTAAACTAATAAGGTATTTTGGGCTATAAAACTTGCCCCTATTTCTTCGAGGATTTCATTTACAATTGTAACGTCAGTAGCTTCTACTAAGCGCATTCTGTAGGGTTTAAATCCAATAATGCCCTTAAAATAAGCAGTGTAGTGTCTTCTCATTTCAAAAATACCTTTTTTATCACCTTTCCACTTTATAGAGAATTGGAGGTGTTTACGGCATACATCTAAACGTTCCTCTAAAGTTGGAGGGTGCAAAAGCTCACT
>CAZFQW010000229.1:0-6154 GCA_964521225.1 uncultured Roseobacteraceae bacterium | reverse complement strand
TTTAAACCACTGATATTGATTATTTTCTCCGTCGGTATTAAATGTGATATTGATAGGTTGCCCTTCAACAATCGTATATTCCCTTGGGTTGATGGCAATGGAATCTTGCGGAGCATATAAGAATGTAACAGAATCTGGTAAAGAGAGATTGGGCTCGATACTTCCGAAGGTCAGCTTGTTTTTTTCTATTCTGACTCCTTCTGATGCCGCACTTCCCCAATTTGAAAGTGTTGAGAAGTTCGGGATTAAGGTAAAGTTATTGTCGGAAATATCAATGAATTGTAATTCAGTCAAATTCAAAATTTCGGGAGGAACTACACCGCTTAAACCTGTAGATTCTAAGTTGAGGTAAGCTAATTTTTCAAGGTTACCAATCTCTCTTGGTAGTTTTCCTTGTAATTGATTTTTAGATAAATCGAGTAAAACTAGATTTCTCAAATTTTTAATATTGGTATTGATGCTATCGGCAAGGAAATTATTTCCTAAATCGAGTGTATCAAGCTTTTCAAGGTTCCAGATACCGTCAGGGATTTCGCCTTCAAGTGCTACATTATTCATCGCTAGCTCTTCTAAATTACTGAGCGTTGCTAACTCAGCAGGAATCGTCCCCCCGAGCGAATCGTTGTTACTGATGTTAAAAAATTGGAGTTCGATTAAATCAGCAATTTGAGGTGTAATAGTCCCTCTCAAATTATTTCCATCATTTCCTGTTCCTGTGCTATTGCTCAAATCAATCCCAACAACGCAGCCTTCATTATTCACCGAAATTCCAAACCATGCGCTCACTTGGCTACTTAGGTTATTGGGCTTCCAAGTGGCAAAATCAGCTAGTGTATTTTTCCAGTTTACCCCTTGGAGGTTATTGTAAAACTCCGTTAATGCTTCTCTATCTTTTTTAATACACTCAGGGCATAAACCTGTACCTATATAAATTCCTCCGCTATCAATCAGCGCATCTCTCCAGGCGGCAAAGCCTTCGTCTTCTGGTTCGCAAAGAGCCGTTTTAATAAAAATGAGGGTATCGGCAACGGCAAGTTGGGTAAAACTCAACGGCAGTGGACCAGAAAGGCTATCGTTATCGTTCAGTAAAATTTCTTTTAATGTTTCAATATCACCTAGTTCTGAGGGAACACCACCGATAAATCTGTTTTTGCTGATATTGAAGCGTACCAAATTATTTAAATCGCCTATTGAACTTGGGATGCTATCGCGAATTGCGTTTTCTTGTAAGAATAAATCTTGCAATAAGGGAAGCTGTGTGATGGTAGGTGGGAAGTTGGTGAACTTATTCGCAGCTAAATTTAAGAGATTTAGGTTAGGTAAGTTGATGTCTGCTAATACATCAGGAATTTGTCCTTCAATATTATTCCCAGAAATGTCTAATGATTTTAAGGTGCTAATTAACCAAATCTCGCTAGGAACTTCTGTAAGAAGGTTGTTTGCACCATTAATCGCTTCAATATTATCGAGGCTAGAAATGGCTGTTGGAATTTCTGTAATCTGATTATTCGAGAAAGAAAGGATTTTCAATTCATTTAAAGAAGAAATAGAATTAGGGAGTGCCCCTGTAAATTCATTGGAGTCGAAATACGTTTCTTCGAGGCCAGAAATACCGCTAATTGTCGCAGGAATTTCTCCATCCAATAAGTTATTGCTAACATTTAAAATTTTGAGGTTAACCAGTCCTGAACCAATACTTTCGGGCAATAACGAGTCTAACTTATTAAAGCTTAAATTCAGTAGTTCTAAATCGGCAAGTCTTTCAATTTCAGTGGGGATTGTACCAATTAGGTTGTTACCCGGCACTCCTGCTCCTGTAGCGTTGCTCTTACTTAAATCAAGCCCTGTTACACATCCTAATGAGTTTGTGGTAACCCCAAACCACTCTCCTAATGAGCGGTTAGTATTCCAATTCGTTCTGTTGGTCCATGAGGTGCCGCCCGCTGAGTTGTACACAGCAGTGAGGGCATCTCTGTTATCCTGTAAACAAGCAGGGCATACATTATTATTTGTTTGGAAGTTGGTAACACTTGCTTTCCAGGTTGTATAAGTGTCATTTCCTACCGGCTCGCAAACATTGGTGTTTCTAAAATCGAAAGTCTCTAAAAGATTTAATGCAGTAGTAAAAGCTAGAGGAATTGCCCCTCCAATACCTTCTCCTGCAAATGTGTTATCGTTCACCAACAAGGTTTTCAGGTTAACTAAATTGGCAAATGCATCGGGTAGCGAACTGGTAAAGTTATTATCTGCTAGCGATAAGAATTCTAACTGATTAAGATCGCCTAGTTCGTTGGGAATTGCCCCAGTGAAACCGTTGCTTCCTAAGTGTAGATATTTCAACTTATTTAAACGACCGATTAAGGTTGATAATTCTCCCTCTAATTGATTGCCATTTAAAGCTAAAAACTCAAGTGAAAGCAAAGACCAAATTGGGTCGGGAATTGCCCCTTCCAATTGGTTGTTACTCAGGCTCAATTCTCTCAAGCTAAATAAATTGCCTAATTCCACTGGAATTGTTGTAATGGCATTTCCATCGAGATATAAAAATCTTAAAGAAGAAAGTTCTTCTATCGACTCGGGAATTTGGTCGATACTATTATTGGAGAGCCTGAGTATTTTAAGATTTAACAGGTTCGTTAGCTGCCCAGGAATTGCCCCTGTAAGCGTGTTATTAGATAAATCGAGTGTATCTAAACTAAGAAGATTCCCAAATTCAGCAGGAATACTACCACTTAACCCTGGGTTATTGCTCGATAAATTTAAATATTTAAGAGAAGGTAAGTTTCCTAATGATGCTGGAATTTCGCCTTCTAAATCGTTTCCACTTAAATCGAGAATTTGGAGGTTTGCTAAGTTTCCCGTGGTTGGTATTTCTGGAATATTTCCTGTAAATCGGTTGTCTGAAAGATTTAAAGAAACTAAACTCGTAATAGAGTCGAGTTGTATTGGGATGGCGCCACTCAGAATATTATTTTCAAGATTTAGGCGTTCAAGCGAAGTAAGATTTTTAATTGTGGGAGAAACCGTTCCTACAATACTATTCCCGCTTAAATCGAGTCGTTTAAGATTGATTGCCTTCCACAAATTTTCTGGGATTTGTCCGGCAAGTCCGTTGTTAGGAAGCTCTAAGTTGAGTACACAGCCATCGCTATTTACTTGGACTCCAAACCAATTGCTCAAAGGTTCTTCGCTATTCCAATTCGTATTATCTGTCCAATTTTCGCCATCAGTATTATTATAAAGAGCTAATAAAGCCACTCTATCTCTAACAGCACAACCGCCGTTTATCCAAGGTTTGTTAGCCTCGTTGTTTCCATTCGCTGCGAAGGCATCAATAGCGCCGTCGTCATTTAAATCGCCCAAGGCAACCGCTAAGGTTGTAGCAGACCCAAAATCTTCTGTATTTACCGAAAATGTTCCGTTGCCATTATTTAGGTAAATTTTGTTTGCCCCTGTGTTTACCACATAGGCATCAATATCGCCATCGCCGTCTAAATCTCCAAGGGCTACCTCTTGGCTATCGGCTTCGCCCAAGTTGTCTCCTTCGGCAAAGCTAAGTGGCCCAGAAGGGAAAAAGGTATTGAGCCATACCGTATTTGCGCCTCCTGTGTTTGTAATGAATATATCTTGAAAGCCATCGCCATTTAAGTTACCAATAGCTATCCCCGTTGCAGAAGCGCTTCCTAAAGAAGGACCCTCTTCAAAAATTCCATGTCCGTTGTTTAAATAGACTACACTTGCAGCTCCATCGTTGGCTACTGCAATATCCAAATCGCCATCGCTGTCCAAATCGCCTATGGCAACATCGGTACTGTTGGCATTTCCGTACGTTCTGCCACTGTCTTCAAAAGTACCGTCTGTGTTATTGAACCAAACCCTGTTTTCGGTGGCATTTGCTACGAACACATCGGGGAAACCATCTCCGTTTAAATCTCCAGCTGCTACAGCATTGCTGTTAGCGCTTCCGTAACTAGCATTTAAGTTAAATGCTCCTGTGCCATCTCCAATCCAAAGATTGTTTGGGCCTTCATTGGCAATGAAGGCATCAATAGTTCCATCGGCATCAAAATCTGCTAAAGCTACGCCTTTGCTATTGCTGTTCCCAAAAGAGGCTACCTCGGTAAAAGTGCCGTCTCCTTTTCCATTGCCATCGTCGTTACCCGTCCATACTTTGTTACCTCCTTCGTTGGCAAAAAGGGCATCGATAATGCCATCAGCATTTAAGTCGGCTAGGGCAACGTTGTTGCTGTTAGCACTGCCAAAGCTGTTCCCAATATCTACAAATGCTCCTTCGCCGCTTGTAGCCGCTACTGTATATTGAAAGTTTTCTGCTGCCCAAAAAGATTCGGGGGCATCGTTAGAAGCTCCTTTAATTCTGCCTGTAAGGGTAACAGATACTAGCTCTCCAGCTTTCAAAGTCGCCGAAGGCTGCACTACTACGGTACTTGAGTTGATAACAGTTGGCGCATCGGCAAGAGCCCCTACAACCGAGCCGCTTACTTTAACCGATTGATTATCGACAGTTCCGTTGTCGATACCAACGCCAAATCTTACATTAATTGTGCGGTTTGCTGCAATATCTTTTGAACTTCTGTTAGGGTCTGTTGTAGTTACTTTTAGTATCGTTGGCATTGCCTGCGACGCTACAAAAGTAGCTGTATTCAGGATTGCAGGATGAAGGTTTCCTATCCCATCGTAGGCAACTGTTGAAGCAGAAGGTTCATCAAAATGCCATAAACCTACCAAGCCTGTTTCTGTCCCTATGTAAGGTTGGGGATTTTGCAAATAGGTGGTAATTGCTGTAGCACTCAGTGGTTGGTCAAAAATTGCTAACTCGTCTATCTCGCCCGTTAAAAATCCTGCGCCACTTTCTGTAAGTTTCCCTATTACTATGGGGCTGATGTTGGTGGGGTCGCCTGTAACGTCGGCTACTGTTCCTTGGGAAATACCATCAATATAAAGGTTTAAATCGTTGCCGTTTTTGGTAGCTACAATATGATGGAAAGCGCCATCGTTAATATTTTTTCCCGACTTTAAAACGGCTTCTTCTGTACCGTCGCCACGGGAGAAAATAACCCTGCCGTGTTTTCCATTCATTGAGATGGAGTAGGGATAAGGCCCTGCAACTCCTGAACGTTTGGCGATTAACCCTATTTCAGATTCTTCACTTTGTGTAGGTTCTGCTTTCACCCAAAAGGCAATTGAAAAATCGTCGGAAGCGAAAACTAAAGTGGTTGCCGTATCTATTTGAAAGAAGCTGCTCGTTCCATTAAAACTTGCCAAGTTAACTACATCGCGTTTAGGCGTTGCTGAACGTGGCACTACTCCAACTGTATCGGAGCGAATCCCTTCTACTCCTGCTGTTAGTGCCGAAATTGCGTACACATACAGGTTATCGTTGGTTAACCCTGAATCGAAAAAGGTAGTGGTAGTTGTGCTATCTACTAGGGTCGAAATATCAGCTTCGGTATCACCTCTGTAAATTAGGTACTTATCAGCGCCAGCAACTTCATCCCAAATAAGTTTTACTTGAGTGTCTTCTGGTAAAGCCCTCACATTTTCGGGTGCTTGTGCATAAATAGAGTTTGCAAAAGTCAAAAGTGAGAGTGTAACTAAAAGCTTTATGTGATTATTTCTTTTAAGAAGATTAGATATGTAGTAGTGAGTCATTTCTTGCGAAGAAAAGGTTTATTGAAATTTGTTAGCAACAATTTTTCCAAAGATATATTTGAATACCCTCAATTTGCTATCCATTATTAATAATATCCCCCTATCAGGTTGAATAATAAATGTAAATGGCGAAATTAATTGAATATGCAAAACTGCTTACTAGCAGTTACTTTGGTTAACGCTATGTGCGCCATACTATTTTTAAAGATTTCTTTTCCTTTATAAAAATGCCTATGATTATCAGGAATAAGAAGAAATTTCCTACCAAAGCATCAATTACCCAACTGTTAAAATCTAGTAGGTAAAGCCCAAAAGAGATGATAACCGTTGTAAAAAGATACCCCAAATTGTACAGCGCAGTGTAAGGAATAGGGAAATATTGCTTGCCCAATAAAAAACAAGCCAATGCCATAGAGCCATAACAGGCTAACGTTGCCCAGGCACTTCCAAAATATCCGAGTACCGGAATCAATAAAAAGTTAAG
>CAZFQW010000228.1:0-6159 GCA_964521225.1 uncultured Roseobacteraceae bacterium | reverse complement strand
CGCAAGCGTGGGCAAAAGCAGAAGCCTTACAACAAGAATTACGAAAGTTAATTAGACCACACGAAACCTCGATTTTCACTGTAATTAATCGCAGTCAGCAGGCATACAAAATGCTTTATCTCGATACCGAATTTGATTTTGAAATTCCTTATTTCAAAGATTTTCCCAAACTAAACGAAATAGAGAAGAAAGAAGGAAATATTCCCGCCGAAGTTCTGAATATTATTGAGACTTGTATAGACCGATTAGAACGCAATAACCAACTCAGCGTTTTTATACCAACCACAGTAAATGTTAATCAAGAGATTGATACCTCTGAGTATGTAAAACAAACTTTAGAGTTTTTAGGTGAGCGGTTTGGTGGTGCTACTTGCAAAGAAGCGCAAGGGGTTTGGAATAGCGACGAAGCCGGTTTAGTAGATGAAAAGGTTTTTATAGTCCACACGTATGCCACTCAGAACGATTTAAACAAGCACCTCGATGCTGTTGTAGAGTATATTGAAAAGTTAAAAGTGGAGCTTCAGCAAGAGGCTATGGCATTAGAGGTAAATCAGAAACTAACACTGATTTAAAACGCCTAATTTGATTGCTGCGAAGGGACTTTTTTTAGTTAGGCTCAATAGTAATGAAGTAGTGCGATAAAAACTATCGAGTATTCGTCAGACGAGTATGATTGTAAAAGTACCCATCTATTCAAGCTAGAACCTATTTATTAGAAACTCGCACGACGAATTATTGCAGGAATAATTTATTTATGCGCTAAAATGCTCATGATGAGTTTTTTAATAATTCGTTATTAGTAATTGAACATTTACTTATTCTATTCCATACTACTTTCCAGAAGTTCCAAATCCTGATTGATGAGCATGTTCATTACGCCCTTATTTTCGAGGCTATTGATTTCGTACTCTCCTTTAAAACCAACTACTAATACTTTGTTGCCCTCTAACTTAACAGTTCGCGTTGCAAAACACGAACTATTGGTGTCAATCGTTTTCTGAGCGATGATATTACCCTTTTTACCTAAGGCAATAAGGTGAATTTTGTGTTCGTTCAAATTGGTTTCTTGTTGCTGATTGCAGACTAAAACAAATCTGTCGTCCATTTCTAGTATTCCTATTACACTGCCTTTAAAAGGAAAACTTGTAACCCATTCTGGTTTTCCTTCAAAGTTTAATTTGCTTACTACAAGTGCTTCTTTTTCGGGAAGTATTTGTTTGCTTGTTTCACCGCTTGCTCCTTCAGGCTGAGACATATCGGGAATGGGAATACCATTGTAGGTAGTAAATTTCTGTTTAGGGTTTCTAGCTGGGCTTTTACCGGAAAATTCTTCTAAAGGAATATTCCCAAGCGATGCAGTTAAAAAGCTATCAGCATTCTCGCTCATCGGAAGGATTTTATTAATATCTAACTCGGTTTGAAGTGCCAAAGTGTTGTTGATTGTGCCGCTACTATCCATCGCAACAAGTTGTGATAGTGGATTTTTAAAAGTGGCATCTCCTTTTACCTTAAACTGCATTACAGCCAAGCAACCCCCTTGTTTATCGGGCGATAAAATCGCTCCGTAGCTATCGTAATCTTTTTGCTGTATATACGCAGGTTTCTCTGCCCAATTAATCCATGAAATACGCTGCCCAACTACTCTCGCTACAAAACCTTTTTTCCCTTTCACTTTTCTGTATCCGGTAAGGTAAAGATTGCCAAGATTATCTTTGAGTACCCTTATAGTTACATAGTCCCCCTCTTCTGCAACCATATTCATAGGCTGCTCGAAAAGCGGAACAGCACTGCCGTTGTATTCTGAATAACGGGGTAAAAATTTCAACTCTATATTCTCGTAAAGTAATTGATTTCTAATTTTCAGCTCGGCATATCTGAAGCGCTTATTCAGATACGATTTTTCTGTGTTGAGTGCCTTTCTAAAGGTTTGCTCATCGGCAAAATTTGCTTCTAAAATAGAAGCATAGTACTGCCAATTATTCTTGTCTAATTCAGCATTAATGTAGTTCAGTTGCTCGTTTAATTCGCGGATTTGTTCTTGGAATTCATAATAATATTCAAATATTTCTTCTTGCCCATGGTTGTAAACGAAGTAAGATTTTTCTTCTAAAACTCTTTTCATCAAAGCAATTTTTTCGGCTTTGAATTGTAAGAACGCTGTGAATAGATTGCTTTGTTCCAACGTTTGCCATTCTGAAAGAAGCGGTGCTATCGTTGGGATTTCCACTGATAAATCGGCATTGGTAGAGTCGATTACGAGTCTATTCTCAATCGATAATAAAGCCGATAATGAGGTAATGGATTTTTGTTGAAGGGGCGCAATTTCAAAGTGTCTAACTTTGGCTAAGTTTTCATACCATTGCTGGAAATTATAGACTGAAATTGTGTTACCTTCACAAAAAGTAGCCATGGGTTTTTCGGTTACTATTAACGTTGGGCTTTGCATAAAAAATGAATCTGCCAATGCGTATGCTTTGTCTAAAAGGGCTTTAGCCTGTAAATAGTTATAAGCAATTGGCACAAACTGCTCTACAAAAACAGATTCGTGAAGTAACTTTATGGCATCTTGCGAAGCGTGTTCTTCCTGTACAGATTGATAGCGCTTTTGCGATAAACTATAATAGGCGGCAGCTTCATTAAATGTGCTTGAGAGGCTAATAGTCTGCTTTTTCAAATCCTCGTTTCTCTCTACTTTTTGTTGGATAAAATCCGCTAAGTTCTCAAGGCTTATAGAGCTTGTAGAAAAGAATGCAGTATAATAGTTGGTATATTTCTTAAAGTATTTTTTGGTTGTAAGTTGTTGTACTAATTGCAGAGCATTGTTTGCAGAATCTAAAGTTTGGGTAATTTGATTATGCTCACTAAAAGGATTTTTTCTTTGTGCTTCTTGTCTGTAAAATTCTCCTTGAGCTAGCCAATATAGAGGGCTTTCAGGATTATCTTTTTTAAGTTGTTTTAATGCTTCTTTCGCCTCAGCACTTCCCCCCTTTATTTTATCTGCCCACTCTTGCGCAGTTAAGTTAAACACATCGCCCTGAGCAACTGCCAAAAAGCATAATCCTAGAAGGGCAGTACACAACAAAATGCCTTTTTTAACAAATAAAACCATAGCTAAAAGTTAACAACTAATACATTGAAAATGATACAGATAATAAACCACTCTAAAATGATGAATTGTAATTCGTTTGAATTTTCTTCAGTTTGATACGATAAACGGATTGAAATAGATGACTTCAACCTGAAGCAATTCATGATTTTTCATTTTCATATCAAGCGTAAGCAAACGCTTATTACTACAGAAGTGTGATGAATGATAGTTTTGGCAGAAATTAATAATTTCTAAACAAATTTAAATATTTTCTTGAATAAGAAGAAAAAAATCGACAATTGTACTGATTTAAACGATAAAAAAAAGCAGTAAACTGAGAGTGTACTGCTTTTGATTTTAAAGGATTAACACATCTAGAATATTGATATTCAATAGATTATTTATTATCAGTTGCCTCCATCAATTTGTTCTAACAATAATTCTATCGATTTTTTCAGTTGCTCGGCTTCTCCTCTTGCCGTGCTTGTTGGAGAGTTATCTAAGATAGCATCGGGAATGGCAGGGTTCGGTTCCATGTTTTTCCCGATTTCCAGGGCACACCACCCTCTATGAGGTCTTCTAATAAACGAGCCATCAATAAGCCCCTGCCCTCCTCCTGTTGAAATTACAGCATCCAATGTAAGAATGCCTACCAGTTTACCTATTTGAAAGTGTTTATAGGCATGAGAGAAAATTTCAGCGTTTGAATAACTATTTGCATTGCACAGAGCAATTGACGGACGAAACAGTATAATCTTCTGTGTATAAGCTGACTTTGTTCCTCTCTTTCGTCTTTTCAGTGGAACATATTTTTCAACTAAAATAAGTACTTTGCACAGTTAAAATGTATATGCGGCTGGCTGTATGCCTGCCGCAGGCGCAATACAGGCACACAGGGCATATACTAACCCTTGTGGGTATGGTGCAGAAAAAAGAATCTTTAACAAAAAAAATATTAGCTTTGCGATAATGAAAAAGACTCTCAACAACAAGATTATGATGCTTTTAGTAATTACAATCGCATTGGTGTCTTCAATCAATTCCTCATCGCATTGTAATGTATCAGTTCTTGTTCAAAATGCCAGCTTTGAAAATCAAAATAGCTATCAGAAATCTTCTTATTCAATTGAGTTTTCAATCCACGAAGATGATAGCTTAATTTGTGTTTTATCAAGCGCAACAGAGAAAGATTTAAATCATCAGGATCCAATTTCAAATCAAAAAGAAGAAAAAGAAGAAAAGGAGAAAAAAGAGGGAAAAGAGGTTCAAGGCAAAACAGCATCTACCAATAATATAGCTATTGACACGATTAACAACTACACCCGTGTCTTAATCTCTCAACTTAGGCATAGTATTTTAAGAAGAAGACACTTACCACTATTTATCATCTTTCACGCCTGGAAGAGTTTTCTGCCCTGATTTTTTTATACATAGACTTTCTGTCTTAAATTATTATTGCAGAAAGCTTTACAGACTTTTTCTATCAAATTAGTCTTGAAAATTGTGTATTTAAAAATTTAGGAAAAATGAATCAAAAATTTGATTATTCGACAGTAATCCATCGGTTAAAACATTATTTACCTGCACAAAATCCACTGAAAGATTTTGTGCATCACAATACACTTCATGCCTTTCAGCATGAACCCTTTCATTTTGCAATGCAAAAAGCATCTAAAACATTTGGTTATCAAACCTATTGGTCATTAGAAAATTTCAGAGCTAAATATCAAAGTGGTGAAATTAACGAGAGCATTTTAGAGCAGTGTATTATAGAAGCTAAAGGAGAAAAAGTAGTAGGCACTTGGAAAGAAAAGCTGCTACACCACTCCTATGATGAAACCTTATCGCAAAAAGTAGGCAGCCTTCGGGAAATCTGGAAGAGCTGCTACCGAGCCAATCCGGATAAAGTAGTTTATGGCAAACTCTTTAAAACTATTGGTAATTTTTTAGATCAAGGTATTGCCATTCATCGGTTTCCGTACAGACACCTGCCTTTTTTAGAGGCTATTAAATCTTTAGAAAAAAGCAGTAGAATAAGTTTATTTAGAACAGAAAGACCGCGTCAACTGCTGTTTGAAGAAGATACCTTACTGCAAAAGTTGTTGGCTATTGTGGTGGGCGATGAGCGATTGGTAGAACACTATCTGTTCGACCAGCAATTTGCCCATCCGGGTTGGTCGGGTATGGTGGCTACGCTTGAAGATAACCCCACTGGACTAATTGATAAACGACAAATTTCGCTTCACGATTTTATTTGCTTTGAATTACTCCTTGAAATTGACGCATTAGACGAAAAATTTGGCCCTATTTGGAAACCCATTGCTTTAGCTGTTCCAAAGGATTTTGAACCCCAAGTTTTTGTAGCACCTAAGCAAGATGAAGCATTGTTTGAAGCCTATAAAATATGGCAGGAAGCCTTAGAATGGAGTTTTTATGATGAGGTCTTAAAAGGACTTCAAATTAAACCAGAAGAACCTACCAGAGAAAATAAATCATTTCAAGCAGTATTTTGCATAGATGATAGAGAATGTTCCTTCAGAAGGCATATTGAAAAATTAGATGCCCATTGTGAAACCTTTGGTGTAGCGGGTTTTTTTAATGTCGCTTTTTATTTCCAACCTGAAGAGGCCATTTTTTCAACCAAAGTTTGTCCTGCTACTATCAGTCCAACGCACTTAATTAAAGAAAGTAATGCCTCCAAGCGACACACGAATGAATATCATTTTCATAAGCATACCCATGGATTTTTAGGAGGTTTGCTTGCCAGCCCTACCATGGGGTTTTGGTCGGCAATCCAATTGGGTTGGAGTATTTTGTTTCCCAGACCCACAGCCGCTATGGTTTCTTCTTTCAATCATATCGATAAGAAAGGCAGCTTATCTATCGAAAATAAAGAGGATAAAGAAAATGATTTAAACATTGGTTTTACCTCAGAAGAAATGGCAGAGCGCATAGAAGGCTTGCTCAAAAGCCTTGGGTTGGTCAATGATTTTGCGGACATCGTCTATCTGATTGGACACGGTGCCAGCAGTACCAACAATACCCACTATGCGGGATATGATTGTGGAGCG
>CAZFQW010000227.1:0-6160 GCA_964521225.1 uncultured Roseobacteraceae bacterium | reverse complement strand
ATTCGTTTTTAAGAAATTAATTTTTTAAACATGCTCTTAGTAATCTTCGGTTGAATTCCTTCTGTTTTCTTTTTTGAGCGAACAAAAAAGCGTCTTTTGGGAGAATAATTAATCTTAACTATTCCCCCCAAAAAGACGCTTTCTATTTAACTCCAATTAATTTTTAAAGCCTTATTTTTTTGGCATAAAAATTACGTCAGGCTCTTTAAACTCAATGAAATTATTCGATGGGTCTACATCGGCTAATCTGCCCGAGGGGTCAATCACAATACTTTCAATATTTTCCATTTTAATAGGAATCATCGCCGTGTATTGCTCGTAAGTCCAAGGCCAATCTTCGAGCGTGGTGCGCTTCATCTCATTTTCAGCGGCTTTCTCGCCACGCATTATTCTTAACGGAATATAGAACATTTCTGTATTGCCATCGTTGGTAGTTACTGCCACTTCTAAAGGCATCATCATGTTGCCATGTCTGTGGAAGTTAACCATTGTACCACCGCCTTTTGGCATTACATTCCCAATGCCGTAGTCAATCGTATTGGTAGTGCCTACCCAGTGCTCGAAGTACCAGTCTAGTTCAAGCCCGGACTCTTTTTCCATAATTCTTTTAAAGTCGTTGGCATTAGGATGCTTGAATTTCCAAGTATTAAAATAACGGCGCATTGCCTTCATGAATAACTCATGGCCCATAATGTAGCTTAACTGCCCTAGCGTAACCGCTCCCTTAGAGTAGGCCGCACTTCCGTAGGCGCGGTTGGTTTCGTAGTGGTCAGAGTGGGTCGTCATGGGTTCTTCTAAACCACTTTGTGCTAGCCCATAATAACCACGGTACGAACCACTGAATATATTAACTACAGGCTCTGATGGCGGGAACAAGTAGTTCATTGTAGCAGCAGAAGCGTACGAAGTAAAACCTTCGTCCATCCATGCATAAAGTGCTTCGTTACTGCCGAGCACGCCTTGGTACCAACTGTGGATTAACTCGTGCACAGTTACACCCACTAAACTTCTGAAAGGTCTTTTACCTGTAATGAGCGTACTCATAGCGTACTCCATACCGCCATCGCCACCTTGTATGGTAGAGAATTGCTCGTAAGGGTAAACGCCGAAATTCTCGTTCATAAACTCAAAGGCTTTTACGGTGTACTCTCCTAAAGCTTCCCAGTTGGCATTAATTTCCTCGTCGTTTTGGTAGAAAAAGTGTAGCCTTGGGCCATTTGGCACTAATACTGAATAGTGGTTATAGTTGGGGTCGGCTGCCCACATAAAATCGTGTACATTGGGAGCTTTAAAATGCCAAGTGAGTTTATTGCCTTTTTTGCGTTTTACGTTGCTTCTGGGTTTTTCGTAACCATGCCCAATTTGTTGAGCATTTTGAATGTAACCCGAACCTCCAATCACATAAGAAGAATCAATCGTAATTTTCACATCGAAATCGCCCCAAACACCATAAAACTCTCTGCCAATGTAAGGGTTGGTATGCCAGCCTTGGTAGTCGTACTCGCACATTTTAGGATACCACTGTGCCATTGAGTAGCGGATACCTTCTTTGTTATCTCTACCCGAACGACGGATTTGTAAAGGCACTTGCCCTTCAAATTCCATATCGAATTTAACAGAGGCTTCGGGCATAATAGGCTCGCTTAAAGCTACTTCTAGAATTGTTCCTACTTCTTCAAAAGAAATATCAGTACCTTCTCTTTTTAGCGATTTTACTTTTAAAAAGCCAATTTCCTCTTCGCTTAAATTATAAATTCTATCTCCTACTCTGCCATCGGGATCTGCGATAGAACGCGAGCGAACGTCCATCATGCTATTTGGCTGAAAAGCATTAAAATAAAGATGGTAAAATACATGAGTAAGGGTATCGGGGGAGTTATTAGTATAGGTTACTTTTTGCGTGCCTGTGAACCGGTTCGTTTCAACATTCATATCTACCTCCATGGTATAACTGATTGCTTGTTGCCAACGGTCGACTTGTGCAAATGTGTCGATAGAAAAAGCAAGACATAAGAACAAAAGTCCACTAATTTGTAAAGAGTAATGTGTTTTTTTCATTAAGTTGATATTTAAGATTGTAGAAATTTTTTGTGATAGTTCGGTAAATTTTAGCAAAGTTCTTATAAATAAGAATTTAGGGAAGTTATTGAAGCATTTCCCTATCACATAAGTACAATTATAAAAAGCTTCTGTTATATACCGTGAATGTTTTTTCAATATCTATGAGATATTTCATAAGTACCATTATAGTTCTGTTTTTTAACGTTTTGTTACATCATTCTTATGGACAGAGCGAAGTAGTGGGTGTTTTAAAGGGAACTCCGAAAATTCAAAACTTTATTAGCAACGCGTACTATGCCGGTGCCATTAACTACAAAGTAACCCAAGATGCAAGAGGAATTATCTATGTGGCAAATAACAGGGGCTTGTTGGAGTTCGATGGAAGTAGTTGGCGACTTTACTCGCTTCCGAACCAATCGCCTATCTACGATTTTGCCATAGATTCTACCGGAAAAATTTATGTGGGTGGGGAAGAAGAAATAGGGTATTTTTCTCCTAACAATAAAGGGGAATTAAAATATAATTCTTTAGCTACCAACGAATTAAATATCCAAACAATTACTCAAGTTTTCTTGAGCGGTTCTAGTATATACTTTTTAGATAAATCTGAATTATTTTATTTAGAAAACGGCATTATAAAAACAATTTCTATTGATACACAATCTAAGACGAAAGCCTTTCCATTAGCCAATAAATTCTATCTTAACACAACAACGCCACCTTTGCTGTATCAAAATATTTTTCAAAAAGAAAGCCTTGAACGCATTCCTTTTAATCCCGTGGCAATTGTTCCCTATGCTGCGGGGCAATTGTTGTTAGCCTCTGAAAAAGGCGATTTTTACACGCTCAATGAAGATGATTTCAACTTGAAAAAAAAGAACTTTTCTGCTAATACCTTTTTTGAGCTTAATAATATTACTGTAATTACCCCATTAAAAGACGATAATTACGCGATAGGAACACAAAGTGGAGGAGTCGCTATTATGAATAAGGAAGGAGAGTTGCTGTATTTAGCAAATAAAGCAGCAGGACTACAAAACGATTATATTCGGAGTGTTTTTCAAGACGATAGAAATAATTTATGGCTCGCTACCAATAATGGTATTTCATTTATTTCTTTTAATTCTCCATTTTCTGTTTTTAACGAGCAGGCGGGTTTAAATGGCGCTGCTACCTCTGCAAAAGTTTATCGAAATTATTTATATGTAGCCACTAGGCAGGGTTTATTTTATAAGCCATGGGAAAGCTCAGGGAATCTGTATTACGATAATTGGGGATTCGACCAATTAGAAGGCTTTTCTGGAGAAATTAATCAGTTAAAAGAAATAGGAGGAAATCTGTACGCTACAAGTAGCAAAGGATTATATCAGATAGAAAATAATCGACTCAGACTGATACAAGAAGGGGCTTGCAAGGGCATTACACAAGTTGCCGATAAAATAATTGTGGCAGGCAACTCCTCTGATTTTAAAAGCTACCAGCTGAACAATGGGATTTTAGTATATAATCATAATATAAGTGGAGAAGAAAACACTACTTATAAAAAAATATATGCTTCAGCCGATGGAAAAAAACTGTGGGCTGAAAGCTTTTCAGAAATTTATTTAATTGATTTTAATGAGGGGTTTAATTCAGTTTCAGCAAAAAAAGTATTAAAAGATTTTAAAGGAGTCGATGCATATAAAAAATACCATCTCCACCGTGTAAACGAGCAGATTTGGATAAGCACAGGCAATAAAATCTTTGTATTTAATATTGCCGATAATAGCTTTCAGAAGCTACAAAGCTTTGGCAATCAGTTAGAAGGCGTTCATGAAATTAAGCATATTACCAACGATGAAAATGGCAATATTTGGATGCTTACCAATATTGGAGTGAAATTCCTAGAAAAAAAAGAAGAGAATTACGTTTTAAAAAGCGATGTCTTTAACCAATTCAAAAAGCAATCTTTGTATTTTATTAATACCCTCGATAAAAATAATATTTTATTGGGTTCTCCTCAAGGATTAATTCATTATTCTCCCCAAGCAGGAGAGGCATCTCAAGACCAATCTGAACAAAAATTAGTTACGCTTATCAGAAAAGTAAGTGTAATTGGAGCAGATACCGCAATATTTAATGGAACTTTCCTTACCACTTCGGGTAGTGTGGTAATGCAACCGAACTCGCAGCACGAGGTATTGCCTTGGGAGCGCAAATCGCTGCATTTTGAAGTAGCATTGCCTTGGTACAACCAAACTGAAAAAACACAATATCGGTGTTACCTCCAAGGGTTTGATAAAGACTGGGGCGATTGGACATCCGCATCTGCGATTGACTACACCAATTTGCCACAAGGGAAATACATTTTTACAGCACAATCTAAAAATGTATATGGTTTACTAAGCGCAGAAGCTACTTATGAGTTTGCAATTGAAGCTCCTTGGTATTACCGTTGGTGGGCATATTTTATTTATTTTTTTGCTGCGGCGTTGATTTATTTTATTGGAATAAAAATTAATTTAGTTCGATTAAAAAACGCAAATCAGATTTTAGAAAAAGAGGTGGAAAAACGAACCTTGGAAATAGTAGAAAAAAACGAGGAAATTGTATTACAAAATCAGCAATTAGCCGAATTAAATGAAGAGAAAAATCACATTATTGGCGTATTAGCGCATGATATGCGAAACCCGCTACATCAAATTAGAGGATTAGCCGATTTAAGCGAACTCCGTTTCCCCAATATAGACCCGGAACTTAAGGAATACCATGGTTATATGGTGCAAGCAGTAGAACGCCTCAACGAAATGATTACCAAGATTTTAGATTTAAAAGCAATTGAATCAGGGAAAGTAAATATGACCTTAGAACCTGTTAATCTCCATCATTTACTTAATGCTACTGCCGATAGTTTAAAGACTGATGCAGAAAAAAAAGGAATTAAATTAATTAAAAACCTGAATATAGTAGAAGTAAACGTAATAGCAGACAAAAGCTATTTATTACAAGTATTTGAAAACCTGTTAAGTAATGCTATCAAATTTTCGCCTAAAAATAAATCTATTTTCTTGCAATTAGAACAAAAAAACGGCAGTATTATCGCCACGGTACAAGATGAAGGACCCGGCATTAATGAAGAAGATATGCAAAAGCTTTTTGGGAAATTCCAAAAATTAACCGCCCGCCCTACAGATGGTGAATCTTCAACGGGGTTAGGCTTATCTATCGTAAAAAAATATATTGAGGCAATGGACGGTGAAGTATGGTGCGAAAGCAAAGAAGGGCAGGGAGCAGCATTTAAAGTCAAATTTTCTAAAATTTAACGGAATATGTAATGAGATTACCTGTGTAGTAGAATAATAGTTTACAGGGAATTTAATCATATTAAATTTTATTTTTATTCCATTTTAAAAAAAGTTGGAATATTATATTGAGTGCAGAACTCAACCAGCTACAAGGGATGAATCGTGGTACTACAATTTTGAAACCTTCAAAAAACTATTTCTGGGAGAAACCAAAGCAGGTAAAAGTTGCGAAATACTCAACGACTCTTCCTTAATTATTATTTATGACCAAAAAGATAAAATTTTAACAGTAAAATCGCGAGACCCCGTAATTATTCTGAATAAAAATTTAGGGTATAGAACAGAATATTTATTGGAATATTTCCAATTCGACATGAAACAAAACCATGTAACTTTTGCCGGTTATCCTTTTTATAAAGAATTGGAAGGAAGTAAAGGGAAACAAAAAAATGGAGTAAAAATAGGCTGAAAGCCTACTAAGGCTCACGTATGCACTTTTTAAGGAGCTTATATACGCAGAACTTACAAAAAGAAAAATTTAATTTAAGGCGATTAAAAAAAATCCCAAACCCGAACAGACCAAGCCAAGCTGAAATTAATTCAGCTAGAAATATTTTGAGGTTGGCGGGCGATAAATTAGATATGACCAAGCATTTAAAAGAAAGAGAAATAATTCGGCAAGGAAGAAAACCACGGCTTGTAGAAATCCTAGATACCACTTATTAGATTATAATGATTATTTATCGGAAAATAATCTTTATTGGGAATTACATTTTGAAGATTATTTCCAAGTGGTTTACAGCGGAGAGTTAGAG
>CAZFQW010000226.1:0-6189 GCA_964521225.1 uncultured Roseobacteraceae bacterium | reverse complement strand
CTCTGTAGTTGTCGGAGGTATTGTTGGTAAAACCGTTGGTTTTGTTATCGATGGTTAGCGGAGAGGGACCATCTGTTCTGATAAGTTTAATGTTGTCGATACGAGCTTCTGCTACGATTGCTACGGTAAAATCAATTAAATCGCCAGGCTTTGCTGTCGTTGGTGCTGTATTCGGAATAGTTACTGTCGGAATTGGCTCTACCGTAGTGCCTAATGGGTCAGTCTCTTCACTACACGACATAAAATAAAATGCGGCTAAAAAACCTATAAATAATAGTTGTAATTTTTTCATGTTTTTAAATAAAATAATTAAATGTGATATAAATTGAATTGCATCCTAATTTACGAAGGGGTCTTCCAAAGGTTTGAAAGTTCTAACTAAAGTAAAGCACAGAGTTAATACAGTCTTCTACAAATTAAATTATCGCTAATAATTAGCAGTATTTGTGTATTTATACTAATTTTTTGGGAGGTCTCTTATGAAAGTGTAACTGGAAATTAAGTACTAAAAAAAAGCAGTTAGGCAATTATCTAGCTGCTTTTTTCGGCCCTTGTTGTTACACTCGGCAATATTAGTAAAAAAACAAATGAAAATTTATTTTAATTTTTTCAATCCTTTTAACGCCTCTTTATTGGTGGATTCCACCACGCTGATAGCATAGCCTCCACCCGGAACGCAGGGCTGTTCTAGCTTCGATTTGCTATCGACTACAAATTTTCTAATTTCATAATCTTTAGGGTTAGTTTTATAATGACCCTCTTTTTTATCGCTGTAAATGGTAGCAATGTATTTTTTGTCTTCATCTAGAAAATCAAAAGAGATGTTTGAAACCCTTGACTCTTCGTCGTTGGTTCTGCCGACGTACCAATTGTTAGTTCCTTTTTCTTTACGAGCGTAAGTGATAAAATCGCCCGGTTCTGCTTCTAACACTTTGGTATCGTCCCAATCGAGTGGTACATCTTTAATAAATTGGAAAGCATCGAGGTGTTTCTTGTAGGTTTCGGGTAAGTCAGCCGCCATTTGTAAAGGGCTGTACATAGTAACGTACAAGGCAAGTTGGCGGGCGATTGTTGTATTTACATACGAGCCATTATCTGGATTGTATTTACTTACATCGGGTTCGAAAATACCGGGGGTGTAGTCCATCGGCCCGCCTATTAAGCGAGTAAATGGCAAGATAGTAGTGTGGTCTGGCTTGCTACCTCCAAAAGCTTCGTACTCCGTTCCACGAGCCGATTCGTTACCAATTAAATTGGGGTAAGTTCTGCTCAAACCTGTTGGGCGAACGGCTTCGTGTGCATTCACCATAATCTTGTATTCTGCTGCTTTTTTAATTGCATATAAATAATGATTTACCATCCATTGCCCGTAATGATACTCGCCTCTTGGGATAATATCGCCCACATATCCGCTTTTTACAGAATTATAATTATTATCGGCCATAAACTGATAGGCTTTATCCATGTGACGCTCGTAGTTGCGAACAGAGCTTGACGTTTCGTGGTGCATCATCAACTTAACTCCTTTGCTTTTTGCATAATCACGCAAACTTTCCACATCGAAATCGGGGTAAGGGGTCAAGAAATCGAATACATAATCTTTCGATTTACCAAACCAATCTTCCCAACCAGCATTCCAGCCTTCTACCAGTACTTGGTCGAAACCATGCTCTGCGGCAAAGTCGATATATTCCTTCACTTTTGTGTTATTTGCGGCGTGTTTTTCGTTGGGTTTTGCATTGGCAAAGTCAGTTTCATCAATTTTTACACTTGGCAAATCGCTGTATGCCCAAGAGCTTTTTCCGGTAATCATTTCCCACCAAACACCAATGTATTTTATAGGCTTAATCCACGAGGTATCTTCAAATTTGGTAGGTTCATTTAGGTTTAAGGTCATGGTCGAAGTCAAGATATCGCCAGCATTATCGCTTACAATTATGGTTCTCCAAGGCGAGTTGAACGGTGCTTGAATGTAACCTTTATCGCCGCGAACATCGGGGGTAAGTATCGCTTCGAAAACCATATTTTTATCATCGAGTTCTAAGTGCATGCAAGCGTATTCTACCAGAGCCGCCTCGTGTAGGTTGATGTATAGACCATCATCCGTTTTCATCATTAAAGCGGTTTGAACTGCTGTTTCAGAAATAGGTGTTTGCGAAGCATTCGGAGTAACGGCTCCTTTCATTAGCCCTCTAATTTCCGAAAGTTTAGAAGTGGTATAGTCGTATTCTTGCGTATCGTAATCGCCCGGAATCCAGAAAGCGGTGTGGTCGCCTGTCATGGCAAACTCAGTTTTTTCGTCTTCTATCACCATATAGTTTAAGTCATTTTGCTTGGGGAATTCGTAGCGAAAGCCGATGCCATCATCAAAAATACGGAAGCGAATGCCTAGTTTTCTATTGGTGTTTTTCTGCGCTAAATCGACAAAATATTCTTTGTAATGATTTCTGATTTCTTTAAATTCACCCCAAACGGGTTTCCAAGTTTCGTCGGTTGTATCTTCTTTGGAATCAGCGATGGAAAATCCTGTTAAGAGTGATTCTGGTCCTTTCAGTTCTAAACCGAGCTTACTTTCCTTAATCACTTCCTTCTCTTTATAGGTTAGCTGATAGGTAGGAGTGCCTTCTTTTAAGGTAAAAGTTAGTTTCACTTCTCCATTGGGCGAAGCAAATTCTTGAGCATAGAGCCATAGACTCATCACACTCATTATTGTAGTTACTAAAAGCTTCCTCATCTTCATTTTGTTGTTAGTTATTAATTTATGCTTGTATTATATTGAATAAAACTACATCAATTATGAAAAAAGTACTACTCTTTTTATTTATCATCCCTCAGCTTAGCTATTCTCAGTCGAACTCCGAAGAAAAAAAGTTGAATCAGCTTTTTGAAAAAATCGAAAATTATGAAAATAGGTTCGATGCAATGGGAATGATTTATCAAGGCAAGCATCCGAATATAGGCTTTGAAAAAATAAATGAGGAAACGTACCAAAAAACGGGGGAGGAAATAGCGCGATTTATTTCGCAGCTAGAAGAAATTAAAGGTGAACAGCTTGAACGCCAAGCGTATATTAACAAAGAAATTATGCTGATGCATTTGAAAGATAGAGTTTCAGACATTCAGTATAAAATGTATTTAATTCCCTTTAATGCCGAAGGGGGATTTTATAATAGAATGAGCCGTAGCGTTGCCCGGCTTCCTTTTAAAACAGCAGAAGATTACGAAGCCTACCTACAATGGCTGCCTAGCTACGCAAATCACTTAAAAGACTATCGGGAATTACTAGAATTGGGAATAAAAGAAGGAATAATTGCCCCAAAAGTAATTGTAAATAATACCTTAAAATTATTAACGCCTTGGAATAATACTGACCCCACAAAATCGCCTTTTTATGCTCCATTTAATGAAATACCAAACGATTTTTCTGAAGAAATAAAAACGAATTTACAGGAAAAAGGAAAAGAGGTTATTAAAAACTCTACTACGGCTTTTTATACCGATTTCACTAAGTTTTTGGAGACGGAATATATGAACGCAGCACCCCAAAAACCGGGCGTAGGGTTGCTCCCGAAGGGTAAAAAATATTGTGAAGATAGAGTGCGTTTTTATACCACTTTTAATATTACTCCCGACTCGGTTCATCGCTTGGGTTTAGAAGAAGTTGCTCGCATTAAAAAGCAAATGGAAACAGTTATTCAAGAGGTTGAGTTTGAAGGTTTCTTTGCCGACTTCCTCGCCTTTTTAAGAACCGACGAACAGTTTTACGCCAAAACCCTACAAGAGATTTTAAACCATGCTGCATGGCTGAGCAAAAGAGCAGAGGCAGGGTTACCTCAACTTTTTAATTCCTTGTATTTGCTGCCATTTACAGTTGCCCCCGTTCCTGCCGAATTGATTTAGACTGATTTACTTTTTACTGTATTAATTATAAACAAAATGGCTACTGAAATAGAAAGGAAATTTCTTTTAAAAAATGATAATTGGAAAAAAGAGGTGATTGAAAGTTTTGCGATTAAACAAGGCTATTTAAACCACGATAAAAACAGGACAGTGAGCGTTCGGCTAACAGATAAAAAAGTGTGTTTTAGCTTCTTTGTGGTTAGATTTTAAACTATGCGTTGGGGTTTGTATCTTTAAATACTGGATTTGTTTTCATCTGAAAAGTTGATTTAAGGATGCTACAACCACACAAAAAAAAATCTGTACCTTTAGCCAAAACATTTGGTTGGTATGCTTTGTAGAATAACTTTAGATAAATCTATGCTTTTATTCATAAGATACAATTATCCATTTATACTCTACAATAAAACCCATAAATATATATATGGGTTTACCCTTTATTTTAAAGTTAATTTATTTATTGTATTCCTTTTTTTTTGTTTTTTTTTGATGCCCAAAACTCCCGTTGAGGCTCAAATTACCAGATTCGACAGTTTAAAAACTGTATTATCGGCATATAAAAACCGTACAGATACGCTTTATCTAAAATCGCTGGGGGAGTTAGTTTATCAGCTATTTCTTTTCCAAGCAGACAGTGCTACTTACTATGCTAAAAAACTAGAAGCCCAGAGTCAGAAGGCAGGCTATCTTCAAGGGCAAGCCAAGGGACTGAAAATGCAAGGGCTAATTAATAGTGGGCGAGGAGAATATGAAATGGCTTTGAATAATCTTGAAAAAAGTCTAGAACTCTATCAAAAAATCAAAATCCAAAAAGAAATAGCAGAGGTTATCAATGAGATGGGCTTGGTGTATAATCATAAAGGAAACTACTCAAAGGCCTTAGAGTCCTATTATGAGAGCCTTAAAATAGCCGAAGATATTAATGATTTACCCATTATCGCTGCCAATTATAACAACATTGCAGGAATACATATTAATCAAGGAGATGTAAATAAAGCTTTACTGTTTTTTGAGAAAAGCTTAGAAGTAAATGTAAAAGCAAAAAATAAAAGAGGAATAGCGCGGAGTTACCATAATATTGGCGGAATTTATACAGAGCAAAAAAAATACGATGAGGCACTTACTTATTTTTATAAAGTTATCGCAATTGAAAAAGAAATAGACAGTCGCCTGATCGGTTTTGAAACTTTAAGTAACATAGGCTATGTGTATTACCATAAACAAGATTATACTAAATCATTAGCGTTTTTTGAAGAAAGTAACCTTGCTGCCTCCAAGATGGAGAATGATTTTATTAAAATACTTAATTATACAGGAATAGCAGATGTTTATTATGCACAAAAAAACTATTCAGAAAGTATTGAAAATGCAAAAAAAGCTTTAGCAATAGCTATAAAAAAAGAAATTTTATTAGGAGTTAGTACCCTTCGTAGAATCCTATATAAAAACTACAAGGCACAAAAAAACTATCAAAAAGCCTTAGAATATTACGAATTATACAAGCAAAGTAACGATAGTATTTTTAATATAGATCAAACCAAAATCATCAATAATCTAGAAAATCAAGCTGAAATAGAACGGAAAGAAAAAGAAATATCTATCCTCAATAATGATAAAAAATTACTTGAAGCAGGGAAAGCCTTTCAAGAAAAAGTAATCTACTTAGTAATTATTAGTCTATTGCTTATGTGTACGTTGACTTATTTTATCTATCGAAGCAGATTAAAAGAGCGTAAGGCAAATAATATTATCAGCATACAAAACGAACAGCTTAAAAGCCAAACAGAGGAGATACAAACACAAGCAGATAAACTAAGAAAAACAAATGCAGATAAAGACAGGCTTTTTGCCATTATAGGGCATGATCTTCGTTCGCCGATACACTCACTGAAGGGTTTGCTATACCTATTTGAAAATAAGCAAATTAGTCCCGAAGAATTTATACTTTTTTCGGACAAGCTAAAAAGCAACGTAGAGCATGTAAATTTTACCTTGAACAACCTTCTTTTATGGGCGAATAGCCAAATACAAGGCATATAAACGCTGCCAAAAGATTTTGATTTATACGAAGTGGCACAAGAAAATATAAAGTTTTTGAGTGCTATTACCGAAACTAAAAAGATTGAGATTATCAATGAAATACCACAGCCAACATTTGTTTTTGCCGATTTAGACCAAGTTAAACTTATCTTTAGGAACCTTATGAGTAATGCGGTTAAATTCACACGGTCGGGTGGTATTGTTCTCCCCTCCCCACAAAGTGTCCAATGAAAAGTAGAAATTAGTATT
>CAZFQW010000225.1:0-6205 GCA_964521225.1 uncultured Roseobacteraceae bacterium | reverse complement strand
CAACTGACAATCCTTTCTGCCCAGCAGCTAAATTTCTTCTATAAAAGGCATTAGAATCTTCCGCAGTGCTAAAACCCGCATATTGGCGGATTGTCCACGGTCTTGAAACATACATACTAGAGTAAGGGCCTCTTAAAAATGGGGGCAGTCCTGCCACATAACTTTTCTGTTTTAAGCCATCTGTATCGGCAGAGGTATATTTTTGCTTTACTTCTATTTGCTCAGGGGCATGCCAGTTTTGCGTATTGGTTGTAGTCGTTTTTTGCCTACTCTTCTTTTTGCCAATTAGCTCTTTAAACGATATTTTTTTTTTATTATACTCAAGCATATTGTAATGTATGTAGATGTTAGAAAGGGGGGGCATCCAATCAAGATGAAGTCTAAATTAATTAATGATTGTAAAGAAGTAATTAAAAAATGAGATTTTACACTTATAAATATGCGAATTTCAAAGAAATATGATTTAGTTACACAGACAGTTCTAAAGATGTTTCATTAATTGAAGTAGTTCGCTTATTTTGCAAAAGAATTTTCAATTATTTAAAAATAAGACTTAATACTCATGGCCGGTAAGATAGATTTAGTAATGTTAGTAGACGATAACGATACTGATAATTTTATCAACAAAAGGATTATCGAGCTTACTAACTTTGCTTCCAACATAGAAATAAAAAACTCGGGAAAAAGTGCTTTAGAATATCTTGAAAAAAATAAGAACGACGACAAAAAACTGCCAAACCTGATATTTTTGGATATAAATATGCCAATCGTAGATGGGTTTGTTTTTTTATATGAGTTTGAAAATTTCCCTGAAAATGTGAAGGCGAAGAGTAAAGTAGTTATTCTTTCTAGCTCTGATAATAAGCGTGATATTGATAAAATTGTAAACAATAACTACGTAATCAAATTTATTACTAAGCCATTAACCGAAGAAGAGTTAGAAAGGGTTAGAAAAATTTTATAAGCAATAATTTTTGATAAGACGTGCTTCTAAATATGTTTTTAAACTTTTATTAGCAAAATATATTTGGAAGAAGAATACAACCAAATTCTGGTTGTTTTTTTTTATTGCATAGATTAGGTAACGAACTGCCCTTTATTTTACTTTCTATAAAAATCTCTAATTGCAACATATTTAGGGTGCTGCATGGAGGTTTTAAGCAAAAAAATCATATATTAATAGCATAAAAAATGCGCTTAATGTATACTCAAGCAAAATTAGTAACACAATAGATTGCCATAAATACCTGATGGCGAGATAATTTCTCTCAATTTAGCGAGTATTAAAGCTTAATCATTCACTCTGCCAAAACGATTATATCCATCATTAACTTAAATGATAGTAAACACTTCTTTTCTTTAATAATTTGATTTAGCCTCAGTAATAGATGTAAAATAACCGAGATAACGGTATAAATTCTAGTTTCTATCAACTACTGCATTAAATTGAATTTCTAACTTTATTGATAATAATGTTTTACCTAATTACGATATTACCTTAGGTGAACATTGTACCAAAGTTTAAATTTATGAGATACTCATTCGCAATACTTTTAATATTTTTATTTTCTGGCTTGCCCCTTAAAACTTACCCACAAGCTAGTAACCTCTCGAAAGAGGCACTACAAGCGCTAAAACTTGAGGCGAAAAATGGGAAGGCAGCTTCTCAATACAAACTAGGTGAAGTTTATGAAAAGGGTACAGGAGGAGAAAAACAAAGCATAAAGAAAGCAATAGATTCATACGAAAAAGCATCGCTACAACGCTACGACTCCGCTTTATATGCTTTAGGCAGACTCTACCAAAGAGGTATTGGCGTTTCCAAAAACGAGGCAATTGCACTTACTTATTATCGGTCGGCATCGCAGTTAGGGCATGCTGAGGCGAGCTTTAAAGTCGGCGAGTTTTATGAAGGCGGAATGGGGGTTTCTAAAAGTGAAAAAGAAGCAATTAAGTATTACTTAGCTGCTTACGAAAAAGGGCACGAAGAAGCGACAGGGAAATTGCAAGGATTGGCAGTAGAACAATTAGCCGATAAAGCAAGCAGTGGATACTTGAAATACCAAGAAAATTTAAACGAACAATCTGAAATTAAAGGGACTGGTAATGCAGAAAAAGACTACGAACTTGGCAAAAAGTATGAAACAGGGCAAGGCGTAAGAAGGAATCTAGGAAAATCTTTTGAGTATTATAAGAAATCTGCAGATGCGGGATATTCAAAAGCGCAACTATCTTTAGGGCTAATGTATGCTAGGGGCGTGTTTGTTCCTCAAAATAATCGCTTGGCAGTAAAATATTTATTAGCAGCCGCTAATCAAGGAGAACTTGGCGCTAAGGCGGAGCTTAAAAAGTTTGATTTAAAAAAATATTCAGAAGGGACTTCTTCTAAAGAGTTTTTAGTGTACAATGCTGAAAATGGGAGTGCTGAAAGCCAATACAAATTGTATTTATATCATCTGCATGGCTCTAATGGTTTTGAGCAAAATTATAATAAAGCCATGGAGTATTGCCAAAAAGCAGCACTGCAAGACCACATGGCGGCTGTAATGACGCTAGGAAGCTTATATGAAAAAGGTGGCTATAAGTTTCCGCCAGACCCAAAAATATCTTTTTTGTGGTACAGAAAAGCGGCTTTTCTAAGAAATGATTCCGCCAGATTTATGCTAGGAGAAATGTATGCTAACGGTAGAGGAATCGAGAAAAACGAAGCGTTAGCGGTTCGCTATTATTTGCAAGCTGCTAATAACGAATTTGAATTAGCCATGTATCGCTTATCTCAATACAATATTAATAAATATATTAATGAAAACGATTTAGAGTATGTGAAGTACAAAGCGACTAACGGAGATACCAACGAACAGCTAAAACTAGGGAAATACTACTATAAAGCAAACGACTCTCAGGCAGTTGACTGGCTAACCAAAGCAGCGAATAATGGCATATTGGAAGCTCAAAAGCTTTTAGCCGATATTTACTTATATGGAAAGTGCAATATAGCTGTAAATTACCCTGCTTGTTTTACGTGGTACTTAAAAGCTGCGGATAAAAATGATTTGGAGTCGATACGGCAACTAGCCTATTTATATTCTAAGAACCTTAATGGCGACACCGATAATTACTTAGAAAAAGCTTTCCAAAGAGCAAATCAGTACATTCGCTTAGCAAAAAAAGATACTTCGGTAGCTATCGATATTAAGATATATAGAATTTTGGGCGACATTTACTTTAAGGCACAAGACTATGCGAGCTCAGTAATTAATTATACCGATTATATAACTGGATATGAAGAAGGTGCTGACCAACCACTACATTTAGTAGAAACTATTGAACAGCGTGCCAAAGCCTATTTTAAGCTTGGGAAATACGAAAGTAGCGAAACAGATGCAGAAATTGCCCAAATTCAGCTCGAAAACTTTAAAAATGACCCCTCTATTCAACCTAATTATAAATACATAGATGGTCTGCTTATTTACCTCCAAGCCAAAGCCTTATTAAATTTGGGGCATATTTATAAAGCTTGTGCGTTATTTCAAAAAGCGAAAACTTCTGGGGTTGTTATCGACCAAGAGTACGACCAATCTTGTATGAATTAATTGAGCATAAAATCATTAAATATTAATGAGAGGCCTTCTTTAAAAACGGGAGGTCTTTTTTTGTTAAAATGGTGAAAATATGTCAGCTTATGCAGAAACAATTATGTCAATTCTTCATTATTTTATTTAATTGAGCCTGCATAAGGGCTAAGAAATCATTCCTATATTAATTCGTCAGATGAGTTTCTAACAAATAAAACTTAAACTGAAGAAGAAGAAATAGATACTTATCCAATCGACTCGTCCGGCGAATACTTGATAGATTTGTGAAACGATTTGAAAAAGTTAGATATAAAACTCAAAATCAATTATTGTAAGTAAATGTTCAATTTTAAACTACAAACGACGAATTATTAAACACTCATTTCTAGTGTTTTACCTCACAAATAAATAACACTTAATTTCGTCTGAGTACTTAGTGTAAATAATGGATATCCAAGAAATACAGGCCGCAAAGCAACGATTCGGAATCATAGGAAATTCAGATAAACTGAACTATGCAATCCAAACAGCAGTGCAAGTGGCACCAACAGATTTAACAGCTTTAATTACTGGAGAAAGTGGTAGTGGCAAAGAATCCTTTTCTAAAATAATTCATCAGCTGAGCAGAAGAAAGCACGGGCAATTTATTGCAATTAACTGTGGAGCTATCCCAGAAGGGACAATTAATTCAGAGCTTTTTGGGCATGAAAAAGGCGCATTTACAGGGGCTTCTGAAAGTAGAAAGGGCTATTTTGAAGTAACCGATGGCGGAACAATTTTTCTTGATGAGATAGCAGAACTACCTATGGAAACACAGGCAAGGCTATTAAGAATTTTAGAAAATAAAGAGTTTATTCGTGTTGGGTCTTCAAAAGTTCAGAAAACAGATGTAAGAGTAGTAGCGGCTACTAATGTGGATTTGCTCGATAAAGTAAGCAAAGGAAAGTTCAGAGAAGATTTGTTTTACCGAATAAGCACAGTGCCTATTTATGTTCCTCCTTTAAGAGAACGTGGGGGCGATATTTATTTATTATTCAGAAAGTTTGCCACGGACTTCGCCGAAAAATATAGAGTGAAACCAATTCAGCTAGATGCTGAAGCGCAAACTCTATTGATTAAATACAGATTTCCAGGAAATATAAGGCAGTTAAAGAACTTAGTAGAGCAGATTTCAGCCCTGGAAATGGAACGCAATCTGAATGCGGAAACGCTTGCAAAGTATTTTCCAGAAAAACCCCGTAATAATTTTCCGGCTTTGGTAAAATCGGCCAACAAAGAAGGCGACTTTTCTGAAAGAGACTTACTCTATAAGGTACTGTTCGATATGCGAAAAGATATGACTGAGCTTAAAAAGCTTGTTTTAAGTATGTTACAAGGGAATACTTCCGGAAAACAAATTTTCCAAAAACACAAAGACTTATTCGATAATGTGGTTGAAGAAAACGAAGACGATAATTTTGAAACTTCGGAAAATAATATTTCTTCTTTAATGCTTCGACATTCAGAAGAGGATACACACAAAAATCTTAATACCACTTTAGAAATTGATAATAGAATTGAAGACATCACACCAGAATTAGAGGAAGGGTCTTTATCTCTCCAAAAACAAGAAAAAGAGATGATAATTAGGGCTTTAAGAAAGAATAACAATAAAAGAAAGTATGCTGCACAAGATTTAGGAATTTCAGAAAGAACTTTATACCGAAAAATAAAGCAATACGAAATCGACAATTAGTTATGAAAACCAGAACTAAAAATCAACTTACTTTTTCAGGAATCGCTTTAGCGGCTGGAATACTGATTTCTTCTTGCGCAGGATTTAATTTCACTTTCACTGGCGCAAGCCTTGACCCTGCGATTAAAACTTTTAGCATAGAACCCTTCTACAACGAAGCACTCGATGGCCCTGCTAACTTGAATGTACGTTTCACGGAAGCACTTAAAGAGTATTATCAGCGAAATACTTCGCTTAAAATAGCAGGTACAAGTGGCGATTTAGAGTTTGCAGGTAAAATAGCCCGTTACGGTGTTACACCCGAAGCTGCTGGTGGAGGAGAACTACAAAATGCCCAGCTTCAACGGCTCACCGTTGTAGTAAACGTAGCATTTATCAATAATATTGACGATGAAAAATCTTTTACAAAAGACTTTTCTTTCTTCAAACAGTTCGATGCAGATAGAAACCTGACCGATGTTGAAGATGAACTTATTGAGCAAATTTTTGAGCAAATTGTATTCGATATTTTCAATAGTACCGTAGCAGATTGGTAAGGCATTTTGGAAATACTTATATTAGGATTGAATTTTTTTAGAATAAACCAAAGAATAGGAAATTGTGGATATTGAAAGGCTAAATAAGTTGGTTAAAACTCCAGACCTAGTAAGTTATGCGGATATAGATTTTTTAAACGAGGTAATCG
Organism: uncultured Roseobacteraceae bacterium; assembly: GCA_964521225.1. Taxonomy (GTDB): domain Bacteria; phylum Bacteroidota; class Bacteroidia; order Cytophagales; family Flammeovirgaceae; genus CAYUJH01. Next base: position 210 of record CAZFQW010000225.1, on the reverse strand, counting down.
TCGACTACCCTTACTTTCAGGCAGCTAGATTATTGCTCGCTAACGCATCTAAAGAGTCGGAGGAAATAAAAACGGCAGCAGTTTACACGGCACATCGCTCAGTGTTAAAGAAGGTGATTAATAAGGAGTTTGATGCGGACATTAATCTGCCAAACCTCAATAATTTAGAGCTAGACCAAGAAGAGTTCAATGCTATTGAAAATCTTCAAG
>CAZFQW010000224.1:0-6227 GCA_964521225.1 uncultured Roseobacteraceae bacterium | reverse complement strand
CAACCAAAAAAAGCCAAATCCTCCTCCTGCCAAGTAAGCCAGTAGGGTTACCACGGCAACTCCTACCAAGCTATCCAAATACAGGATAGCGAATAAATCTCCTAGAATTGAAATGGATAACATCAGCATTAATTTAAAAAAATTGAGTTGTGGTTTATGCAGTGCTTCCAAAGCAATGCCTGTAAATCGGTAAAAAGGAGCAATGAGTGTAGATAAAGCTAAAGTAAACCAAACTACCCAGTATTCTTTTTCAGCCAGCCAAAATGCCGCTGCCACCATTATTAATGCGGGGGTAATCGAAAACAAAAAGGTGATAAAGGAGTACATTCCTGTAATTCTCCGAAAACGCAGTTTCATTTTTAAGCCTTTTACTTGGTTACTAATTTGGCTTAAACGTGGGTAGGCATTTGCTGCCATGCTTCTAATTAGTAAATCAGACCATTCAGTTAAGCGGATAGGTAGGTGGTAAATGGCCACTATTTCAGGTTTCATAAAAACCCCTAAAAGAAGAGTATCTGCCGACTTTACTAAATGAATTGCCGTTGTACTCCCCATGCTATATCTACCAAAACGTAGCATTTTTTTGAATGCCTGTTCAGGAAAACTAGAGAGCAGCGATAGCTCTGCCAAACCGTTGTACAAACAAATTATGGAGCCTGTAATATGGCCTAAAATATAAAAAATAATAAGTTGAACCACATCGAACGGATAGAGTGCATGAAGCAACACAAAAAAGGTAAATATGCCAAACACAACAAGACGAATTCTGAACATAAAAACGAACTTCCGTTGCGATTGCAGCTTCCAAAGCGCAAACATTAGAGGGAAAGCCCCCATAAGTTGTATAGGTGCAAAATTGAAGAAAAGATAAAATGAATTTTCTACGCTAAGATTCAACAACTGCTTCCCAACAAAAAGAACCAGCAATAAAAGAAAGGTGATTGCTACTCCAAGCCACAATGCAGCAGAGAGATACGGTTTTTGTTCCTCTTCGGATAGCCCGCTAGCATATTTAATTAAAGACGACTGCACCATGCCCGTCCGTAGTAATTCCAAAAAACCACAACCGGTAATAAACACACCCCACTGGCCAAAGTTAGCAGGCGATAGAGTCGAAGAAAGAATCAGTAAATTCAGTAGCCCCATGGCGGCAATTACCCCATTGCCCCACCATGCTTGCCAGTGCGGGCTATCCCAAACCGAGCTAAAGCTTACATGCTTTTTTTGTGGGTTTTCCTCTTCTGTTTCACTCATGAAATGTATATTGTGAGAATTTAGAATTGATTCAATTGCTAAACAAGCTCAAGATGAGTTCAACAACAAACATACTACTCTTAAAACTATGAAACGTAACCCTTGGGCTTGGATCCCCTCACTTTATTTTACAGAAGGGCTGCCTTATGTTGCCGTAATGACCATCTCCGTCATTATGTACAAAAAGTTAGAAATTTCTAATACTGATATTGCACTTTATACCTCGTGGCTTTACCTCCCTTGGGTAATTAAACCGCTTTGGAGTCCTCTCATCGATATATTCGGTACAAAAAGAGCTTGGATTACAAGTCTACAGTTCGTTTTAGGTGTAGCAGTGGCAGGAGTCGCCTTCACAATTCCGACAGATAACTTTTTTCAATATTCCCTTGCCTTTTTCTGGTTAATGGCATTCAGTTCTGCCACGCACGATATTGCTGCCGACGGTTTTTACATGATTGGGCTAGAGAAACACCAACAAGCTTTTTTTGTAGGCATCCGCAGTACTTTTTATCGCTTGGCAATGATTACAGGGCAAGGACTTATTATAATGCTTGCAGGTTTCCTCGAATTGCAATACACCCCCAAAATCGCTTGGAGTATTACAATTGGTGTGCTAGCAGCAATGCTTATCATCGCTTTTGTGTGGCATCAGTTTGCCATTCCAAAATCGCCCAACGATAAAGCAGTTCCGAGAATAGCGGGAGAAAGTCCGTTTAACAGCTTTTTCCTCACCTTTATCCTCTTCTTCAGGAAAAAGAAAATTGGATTAATTATCGCCTTTCTTCTTTTATATAGATTAGGCGAAGCGCAACTCGTAAAACTCGCCTCACCATTTTTATTAGATAACAAAACGGTAGGAGGCTTAGGTTTAGAAACCGCACAAGTAGGGCTTATATATGGCACTATTGGCGTAATCGCCCTTACGCTTGGGGGGATTTTAGGTGGAGTAGTCGCTTCAAAAAACGGCTTAAAGCACTGGCTCTCGTGGATGCTTCTTGCCATTAACCTCCCCAATGCTGCTTACATATTCCTTTCAACCTTTACCCCCGAGTCGTTCATCGTAATTTCTTCTGCTGTTGCTATTGAGCAGTTTGGCTATGGCTTTGGCTTCACCGCTTATATGTTATATATGATTTACATTTCTGAAGGAGAACACAAAACAGCACACTTTGCTATTTCCACAGGTTTTATGGCACTCGGAATGATGCTCCCAGGAATGTTAAGCGGATGGCTTCAAGAAATAATAGGCTACCAAAACTTTTTTACTTGGGTGCTTATTTGTGCCATTCCTGGGTTTATTGTTGCTAAGTTTATCCCTCTAGACCCTAATTTTGGCAAGAAGAAAGAAAGCCAAGAATAACATTATGTTAATTTTAAAAAGCATAAACCTCTGAAAATGAGTAGCTACTTGTATTAAGACCAGAAAGATTTCGACGAACGCTTTTATAGTTCAAAAAAGAATGTTTGCTTTGCATTTCGAAATAAATAATGCTCTTGAGAAATGATTGATACCCACGCGCACATTTACGTGGATAAATTCAGTTCGGACCGCGATGAGATGTTGGAAAGAGCTTTTTCCAGTGGAATTTCGCATATCTTCATGCCTAACATAGATAGCGATTCTATTGATGCTATGTTAGAAGTTGAAGCGTTGTACCCCAAGCAGTGTCTTGCTATGATGGGTCTTCATCCCTGTTCTGTCGATTCTGATTTTGAAAAACAGCTTTATACCGTTGAGCAATGGCTTGGCAAACGAAAGTTTGTAGCCGTTGGCGAAATGGGACTTGACTTGTATCGGGATAAAACTTACTTTGAACAACAAAAAGAGGCATTTAGAATTCAGGCAAATCTCGCCAAAAAATATGATGTGCCCCTAGTGGTACATACGCGTGATAGCATGGAAGAAACCATTAATTTATTGGAAGAACTTCAAGATGGCAACCTGAAAGGAATTGTACATTGCTTTACAGGAAATATTAGAGATGCGGAGCGAATCATCGCAGCCGGATTTTATATTGGGCTTGGAGGAGTAGCAACTTTTAAAAATGGAGGAATAAGCGAAGTAATTCCAAACATTGACGTTAACAAAATTGTATTGGAAACCGACAGCCCTTACTTGGCTCCTACCCCTTTTCGGGGAAAAAGAAACGAACCTTCTTATGTGAATTATGTTGCAAAAAAAGTGGCTGAGTGTTATATTATAACTACTGAAGAGCTTGAAACAATAACTGATAAAAATGCACTTGATATTTATCAGATGAATTAAGATAATTGAACATTGAAACCAAGGCAGATGGCCTTAGTTAAAATAATATGCTGAATGTGAGTTAGTTAGCAAAAAATAAAGATTTATCACAATTCTTTACAACCTTTTAAAAGTTAGAGGGGTCTTATCTGCATAACGAGAGCTATGTATATTGCATAAGTTTTTTTTAAGTTGCTTACTATTTTTACAAAACATATCTTTCAGTTCATATTTTAACGAAAAATGTAGTAATATTTGCAAGTAATGTAAATTTGCTTCATCAATGCTGAATCGAAAAATAGCTACAGCATGAATTTTGAAAGGAAATGCCTTTCAAACCGTTCTTTGAAATTTAATAAGTACTGCCGGTAAACTTTATGAAGTAGCCCGGTAATCAACCAGTTATGAGGTGCTTTTCGGCGTAAATCTGAATCGAATCTGGTAAAGCGAATCGTTAGCAAGGTGTGGTGTTTTTAGTTAATTGTTACGTGTTTTAGAATTGGACACCCATCTTGCACGTGCAGCAGCATTAGTGCAGAAGAAGTTTTACAAAGGAGAGTATTGAAAACGATTGTCCCTAGCATTTCATTCTAAGTAGGTAACTACGTGCGAATGTTTTGCTGGGGCAGTATTAGCATATCTTTAACCTATGAAATCATTCAATCAATTTTTTATCAAAAACAATTGAGCCGGAGTGACACTCATGGTTTATCTGTGCAGTACTTTTAAATTATATTATAACTTTCAGTTTTTACACTTAAATCGAACAAAAAGCCGCTGTGCGAAATCTCTTAAAGAGAATTAGTACAGCGGCTTTTGTTTTATTAATTTGACCGTAAGTTGTAGTTAACCCCACATGAAAATATCTTTTAAATCAAAAAAGTACGCCGACTTAACCGACCAAGAACTGGTTGAAGTTTTCCAACAACAGCGGGATAAAAATGCTGCGGGAGAGCTTTTTAAACGCTATGCGCCTTTGGTAATGGGTACTTGCCTCAAATATTTAAAAGATGAAAAAACCAGCGAAGATGCCGTGATGGCAATTTTTGAGAAGCTAATGGAAAAAATCCATGAATTTGAAATTCAGCATTTTAAAAGTTGGTTGTATCAGGTGAGTAAGAACCACTGCCTAATGGCTCTGAGGAAAAATAAATCTACTTTTAAGCAAAAAGGAGAATGGGAAAAAGATTTTCTTTCCGAAAATGTGAATAATAACAGCTTTGTGCATCTTAATACCGAAGAAGATGTACTTGAAGACAACTTAAGCAAAATGCGAGAGGCCTTACAGCAATTAAAACCCGAACAACGGCAGTGCATAGAACTGTTTTACTTGGAAGGGAAATCGTATCAGCAGGTGGCAGAAATCACTGGATTTACAATAAAAAGTGTGAAAAGCTACCTTCAAAATGGCAAAAAAAACCTTCAAAAAATTATTTTAAGCCTTACCCTTTTACCCATTCTTTGGTTAGTAGAAACAATTGAAAGATTGATACTAAAATGAAAAATCATCACTCTCATAGCGAATTCTATTCTTTTGAGAAAATACAGCAGTATATAAATGGTGAGCTTTCTGACCAAGAAATGCATGCGATGCAAAAGCAGATGCTCAACGACCCATTCTTACAGGATGCCGTTGAGGGTTGGGAACAAGTAGAAAAAAGTAGCCGCAGAGTAGCTTTAATACAAGAAATCACGCAGCAGCTACCAGCACAACCGCCTGTATCGCAATTTACAATTTGGAAAACCCTTACGGCTATTGCAGCTACTATTAGCTTAGTTTTGGTAATAAGTTATTTGCTGAATCAATCTCCTGAATTAGATACTGCTCAAGCCTTTGAAGAAAGCCCCCTGCCTACTAAAAATGCCTATAAAGAAGAAGAACAAAGTGATCCCAAGCCCAGCAGTACACGCAAGCAGAATGCCCCTACTCCTACAGTCGATGCTGAAAAAATCAGTTCAGCGGAAGTGAAAGAAAAAAGTAAAGTAACTCCAGAAAAAACCGTTGTGCCAGCAGTGGCAAAACCAGTATTAGAAGAGGTCGAAGAAAAAATTAACATGGAGATAGCTGATCAAGACTTAGAAGCTTCCGAATTGATAGCGAGCGATATAGCCTTAGCGAAAGATGTAGCAACAACCCCAAAGATAAATGCTAGGGCTAGTAGAATTACAACAGATACTACTATGGCTATATCAAATAACCAAAGTAAACAAGCGAAAGAAAAGGCTTCGGAAATGAAAATGGCATTAGTGGAAGAACAAAACGACGAAGCACCGTTTGAACCAACCTTAAACCCTTTAAATGCACAAAAACGGAAAAAGCCCTATGCTGCCAATCCATACCAACTTTATAATTTAGAGCAGTATAAAGAAGCCGCCCCTTTACTAGAAGATTTTTTACGTAAAAGCCCTTCGGACCAAGTGCTTTTATACCTACTGAGTGTGAGCTACCTAAAAATCAACCAGGAGGAAAAGGCCATTGAAAAACTATCTTCTCTTAAGAAAAAAGTCTTTAAAGGGTTTAAGCCGAATGAGGTGATTACTTTGATTAAAGAGGGAAAAGCAGAAGAGGCTCTTCAACAACTCCAACAATATACTTTGGTAAATAAGGAATTGATTTTGAGGGAGTAGTTTATCTTAAAACTCTTGTAGTCTTCAAATCCTATTGTACGAGAGTAGGTTTATCAAACCACCTGCACCTTTTTCTTATACCACAAATTAAGCACAACAC
>CAZFQW010000223.1:0-6272 GCA_964521225.1 uncultured Roseobacteraceae bacterium | reverse complement strand
TTGTAACTCCCTTGCTCTTCTAAATTCTTATACACGGAATTCTAAATACTGCCCAGAGGCTATGACTTTCTTTTTTGAGCCCAAAGAGTAAATTTTAGTATCATTCTGAGCTTTCGACGAATCTAAAAATAGGACCAGTAAACCTTATTGTTCTCTCCCGCAGTTGGGATGACAGAACACAATGCTTTTACCTATTTTTTTTTGATTTTAATAGTCTTTTTAACTCCTGATTCGCATAATAAATAGTTTTGCAAGGTATAACATCAGTTTCAATCGTTTCCTAAATTTATTTTAATGACTCCAATACTACACAAACCAGATAATTTCTTAGTTTTTTCTAAAGAAAAACTTTCAAACCAATTTGAAAATACAAATTATTACCTTCAATCGATTCAAAAATCATTTCTTAAAAACGGGCTTCATGTAGTAGCTGCTGAACCTAAAGACTCACCGGCAATTGTAGACTTCAGGAACTCTCGTTTCAGTTCACCCAATCCTTATACTCCTTATTGGATGTACCACCTTACCCACTTCGGAAATAGCACTCTCCTAAAAAGCGATAAGGGTGAAATTAAAGCATGTTTACTTGAAGTTAGTTACTCTGATCCTTATAAAACTTCCTACCAAGTTTTAATTGCAGTAGCAGAAGAGTACTCGGGCAAACAAATTGCCCCAAGGCTCATACAATACGTTTCCCTGAAAGCATTCATTGCAGGCTCAAAGTTTGTTCAAGGTACTATTGCTCCAGATAATTATAGCTCTTTGGCTAGTTTTTTAAATCATTGTGGCGCTATTCTCACCGAATATGCAGAAGACTTTTGCGGATTTGGCCCCCGCTTTATTTTTAAAATCCCTCTTTCGTTGCAAGCAATTTTTCATCAAAAAATCGATAAAGAACAATTAAAAAGCCTGTATACCAAGCAAATTTTTTCAGCAACAGACTTTCAATTTATTGAAGCTAACAAAATTGATGAAGTGCAAAAAGTGTATAAAGAAACTAATAATCGTATTATTGCACTCTTTAAAGAACCAATAACACACAAACCTATATTTTTAACTACTTCATTTCCAGAAATAGAAAGCCATCAAAGCGGTATTTTTTAAAAAAATCTACCTTCGGTTTCTTGTAAATGCAACGCATGTTTTTTCCCCCTGATTTGTAATCGGGGATTAATTACTATTTTCGTACAGTTAAGAACTAAGGTTAAAAGTTAAGATTAGATGAAAAAAGTAGCAGTCTTTACCTCTGGAGGAGACTCTCCGGGCATGAATGCTGGTATTAGAGCAGCGGTGCGGGGAGCAATTTACTACGGTGTTGAAATTGTGGGAATCGTAAGAGGTTACAAAGGAATGATTGACGGAGATTTTATTCCCTTAGAATCCCGTTCGGTAAGTAATATTATTCAACTAGGGGGTACCATACTCAAATCGGCCCGTTCCGAAGAGTTTAGAACTGCCGTAGGTAGAAAAAAAGCGGCAGAGCAACTGAAAGCCAATGGCATTGAAGGCTTGGTTGCAATTGGTGGCAACGGAACATTTACGGGTGCTGAAATTTTTTACAGAGAGTTTGGAATTCCGACGATAGGAATGCCCGGCACTATTGATAACGATTTGTATGGAACCGATTACACCATAGGCTTCGATACGGCAGTAAATACGGCACTCGATGCTGTTGATAAAATTAGAGATACCGCAGACTCTCACGACCGGGTATTTTTTATTGAAGTAATGGGAAGAGACTCAGGCTATATTGCTATCCAAACAGGTATTGGAGGTGGCGCCGAAATGGTAATGGTGCCCGAAAACCCCGATAGTATTGAAAGCGTAATTGAAACACTACATACAGATAGAAGCCGTTCAAAAACATCGGCCATTATTATTGTTGCAGAAGGTGAAGAGCTGGGAAACGCACATTACATTTCCGTAAAAGCCAAAGAAAAACTCCCACACATGGATATAAGGGTAACTACCCTAGGGCACGTACAAAGAGGGGGAGGCCCCACAGCCGCCGACAGGATTTTAGGTAGCCGCCTAGGGCTTGGTGCCGTTGAAGCTTTATTAGAGGGTAAAACAAACATGATGGTAGGCATTGTAAACGACCAACTAACCTACACCCCTTTCCACGACGCTATCAATAAGAAAAAACCATTTAATAAAGATTTAATTAAAATGGTGAATATCCTTTCAATTTGATTTTTTAATTGAAGTTAAATGTTCAAGCTTTATTGTAATCTGATGGAATAAAGTTTGAACTTTGCCTTAGCATTAAAAATCATTTTACCTTTCCCCAACTAAACACCTTTGATACGTTTCATTGAAAAGTGCTTAAAGCAAAAAAATCAATCGCCCCGAAAGTATCACACACTAATTATTAGTATTTACCTGCTATTAAATGCTTACTGCGCACAAACGCAAACTGGTGAAATCATACAAAGTAGCAATCGCCTTTATATAAGCCAAATCAACCTTTTGGGAAATTCTTTAACCAAGCGCAAAATCATTACGCGTGAGCTAAGCTATTTAGAAGGAAGCCGTATCCCGCAGTTTCAAATTGATAGTTTGTTAGATATAGAAAGAAATAAAGTATTAAACACCAATCTTTTTAGCGACGTAGAAATTAGATACAACTATGTAGCGCCACCGTCTGACTCCATTGCTATCAACATTAGTGTAAGAGAAAAGTGGTACTTTTTAATAATCCCATTACTTGAGCCTGCTGATCGTTCTTTAACGGAATGGTTATTTAACAGAGGAGCGAGTTTAAACAGGGTAAACTATGGTATTAATGCCAAGCACCGAAATGCTTTTGGGCTGAAACAATCTATTTCGGCTGGGGTTCAATTTGGGTTTCAAAGAAGATTTTCTTTCCGATACGACCTTCCTTTTATCGACAAAAAACAGCGTACAAGTCTTTCTCTAGGAGCGCAGTACGATGACAATAATACAGTAGGCTATATCACTAGTAATAATAAATTTGTAGAGGCATCTATTGAAGAAAAACAGCCTATTATACAGCGGTTTAATATGGGCGTAAGGCTTGGAAAACGCTTAAAATTCTATGGGGCACATCAATTAGGAATCATTTTTTTTAATACTATTGTAAAGGATACTGTTTCCTTCCTCAACCCTTCTTTTTTTTTAGAGGGAAGAACCACGCAACGTTATTTGCAACTAAGCTACGATTACACCTACGACAGGAGAGATTTATCGCGCTATGCGCTAAATGGCTATTACCTCAACTTTTCTCTAGAAAAACTAGGCATTGGCATTTTTAACGATGTTGATGTAACTCGCTTCGATTTTACCATTGCAAAATATTTTAATTTGGGCAAAGAGTTTTATTTTGCTACTAGTTTAAGCGGAAAAATCTCTTCTCTCGAGTTACAGCCCTACCGCATTTCTAGAGCATTGGGCTACCAAAACAATATTGTAAGAGGGTTAGATTCTTTCGTTGCCGAAGGAGAACATGTAGTTACTTTCAAAAACTCCTTACGATTTAGAGCCATCAACAGAGAGTTTAATACCGCTAAAATAATTCCGGGTTTTCTAGCGAAAAGCCTTCCAACGTTTTTCGATAAGTTGGGGCGGGGCAATATCATGGTAGTTCCTAAAATATATGCAGACGTTGGGTATGTGAAAAACTCAAATATTACTTTCGATAATGTATCTCTAAGTAATAGAACGCTTTGGGGCACCGGGTTTGGCGCCGATGTAGTTATTTTAAGAAGTTTAGTATTGCGTTTTGAGTATTCTTTTTCTTTTAGGGGAGATACTAATTTCGCATTTGAGCCTAATGCTGAGGTAAGGTAATGTCCGTTTTCAACATCACAGAATCATAAAATTCAATAATTAGGTTTAACTGATTGGCTCCCCATGTTAAAAGATATTAAAAGCAGATAAACCAGAAACCGAAAGAACTCCAAAGGCATATTTTTGTTCCGAATGAACTCCTACTTAGAGCATTTTGCTAACTAAGCATTCAATACTTACAACTCGAAACTTAAATTGTAGATATAAGTAATGGCAGATACAGAAAGCACTAACACTGAAAACAACCAAGTATTACATACTAAAATACAGCAGGTAATTGCAGAAGTAGGAAAGGTAGTAGTAGGGCAGCAATACATGGTAAACCGTTTGTTAATTGGTTTATTTACCAATGGGCACGTGCTACTCGAAGGGGTTCCCGGCCTTGCTAAAACGCTTACCGTAAATACTTTAGCGCAAGTACTTCACCTAGATTTTCAGAGAATTCAGTTTACTCCAGACCTACTCCCTTCAGATTTAGTAGGCACCATGATTTACAACCAACGCGACGGTAAGTTTGAAGTAAAAAAAGGCCCTGTTTTTGCCAATATGATTCTTGCCGATGAGGTAAACCGTTCTCCCGCAAAAGTGCAATCAGCTTTGCTTGAGGCAATGCAAGAAAAACAAGTAACAATTGGGGAAACCACCTTTAAGCTAGATAAGCCGTTTTTGGTGCTTGCCACACAAAACCCAGTAGATCAAGAAGGTACTTACCCGCTTCCCGAAGCTCAGGTTGACCGTTTCATGCTAAAAGTATCTATTGATTATCCTGACAAAGCTGCTGAGTTAGAAGTAATGCGTAGGATGTCGAATATGACTTTTGACACCCCTGTAAAACAACTCCTTTCAAAAGAAGACATCTTTAAAATTAGAGATGCTGTAAACAATGTGCGCATAAGCGAATCGCTTGAAGAATATATTGTAGAATTAGTTTTTGCAACTCGTAAACCAAAAGATTACGGTTTAGAAAAAGAAGACAATTACATACAATTTGGAGCCTCGCCAAGAGCTACTATTAACTTGCATAGAGCTGCCAAGGCAATTGCCTTTTTCGAAGGTAGAGATTATGTGCTTCCGGAAGACATCAAAGAAATTGCTCATGATATACTTAACCACAGAATTTTGCTTAACTACGAAGCAGAAGCCGATGGCGTTACCACAAATCAGATTATAGATAATATTCTTCAGAAAGTGAAAATTAATAAGTGATAGCAGTATTTCAGAAATCACATTTTAAAAATTAATATAAACCTAACAGGAGTCAGTTATTTTCCTGTTAGGTTTATTCTTTTAAGCGATAAATATGGAATGGAAGAAAACCCAACACAACTGTATATAGTCCCAACCCCTATTGGAAATTTAGAAGACATCACGCTAAGGGCTTTGCGAATCCTGAAAGAAGTAAACATGATACTTGCCGAAGATACCCGTAAAGCAGGAATGCTTTTAAAACATTTCCAAATCAGTAAACCGTTGCAAAGCCATCATACATTCAACGAGCACAAAACAGTTACAACCCTAATTAAAAGGCTAAAAGAGGGTGAAACCATTGCCCTAGTTTCCGATGCAGGCACGCCTGTAATTTCAGACCCAGGTTTTTTATTGGTCAGAGAATGCCTAAAAGAAGGTATAAAAGTAGAAACACTGCCTGGCGCCACCGCTTTTGTGCCCGCACTAGTTAACTCAGGTTTACCTGCCGATAAGTTTGTGTTCGAAGGCTTTTTGCCTCATAAAAAAGGGCGGCAAACCCGTTTAAAAGCCTTAGCAGAAGAAGAGCGAACCGTTATTTTGTATGAATCGCCTCACAGACTTTTAAAAACTTTAAACCAACTAATTGAGTTTTTTGGCGAGGAAAGAGAAGTATCTGTCAGCCGAGAACTTACCAAAATGCATGAAGAAAATGTGCGGGGAACCATCCCCGAGGTTATTAACCACTTCGAGAATAATGTAATAAAAGGAGAAATAGTAATGGTGGTTGGAGGTAAAAAAGCGGCAAACAAACAAAGCAACAAAAAAGAAACAGATTAAACTGAACACGAAATAGCTCATTCATGGAAAACCTCAAAAATATTCTATTTGCCCCCTCGCCTACTGCAAGGATACTCTTAGCCATTCTTTCGGGAATACTCATTGGGCTTTCATGGTATTTCCCTTTCACCTTGCTAGCCTTCATTGGTTTTGTACCCCTGCTTCTAGTTGAACACGCACTTTATAAGCACAACACCCAACGAAGCTTAGTAAAACTCTTTTTTTGTAGCTATATCACTTTTGTGGTTTGGAACATTGTAGTCTATTGGTGGCTTTGGAATGCTTCGGGCTGGGCAACCCTTGGCGCATGGGGCGCAAACTCTTTTTTAATGACATTTCCAATGCTAGCGTACCATCAAACCAAAAAATGGAGCGGCAATAAGTTTGGCTTTTTTGTATTTGTAAGCGCATGGATGAGTTTTGAATACATTCACCTT
>CAZFQW010000222.1:0-6283 GCA_964521225.1 uncultured Roseobacteraceae bacterium | reverse complement strand
TTTAAATTTCTTATTTTCAAATGCTTACAAAAACTTAAACATGCTCTTAATCATAAATAGATAAAAAATGAAGCCAATATAAATGATTTGGTAAAGTGGTAATACCTTTTGGCTCATTCCGAAGAAGGCAATTTTTTCTGTTAAACCATCCCTTTTTCTAATTGCTCAAGCGATTTGCCCTTCGTTTCGGGCATTAGTTTCCACACAAAAATGAGTTGCAATACCATAAACGCAGCAAAGAAGGCAAAAACAGGGTAAGGGTTCTCACTAAAAACACCCTTTTCGCTATCAATAAAAATAGGGGTTAGCATGGTGATAAGTGCTGCAAAAACCCAATGCGTTCCTGTGCCAAACGATTGCCCTAATGCCCTCACTTGGTTAGGGAATATTTCTGAGATAAATACCCAAATTACAGCACCCTGCCCAATGGCATGCGAAGCAATGAACATTAAAATAAATGTAAGCAAGAACGTAGAGCCAGAGCCTGCATAGTAACCATAAGCCACCAACGAAAGGCTGATAATGTAACCTAGAGAACCTATATACATAAGTAGTTTCCTACCCGCTCTATCAATTAAATACATCCCTACAATCGTGAAAACTAAATTAACACCTCCAATGGCAATCGAATTAAACAAAGACTCTTTCGCTGCTAGACCTGCTCTTTCTAAAAGCTCAGGAGCATAATATAAAATGAAATTAATTCCTGATAACTGATTGAAAAAGGCGAGTAAAAATGCTAACATGAGGGGTTTTTTATATCGGCCCGAAAACAGATTTATTTTACTTTTATTGGTGGTTCTGTCTTCTTCAATGGCAGCTAAAGTGGTTTCGGCTTCGAACGTTGGCATAATCTGTTTCAAAATTGCGAATGCCCCTTCTTTGTTGTTTTTTTTGAGTACTAACCAGCGTGGGCTGTTCGGAATAAAAAGCACCATTATTAAATATATAACGGCGGGTACTCCCTCTACACCAAGCATAAACCGCCAATCGTTATCGCCCCCAACGCCTTTTAATAAGTAGTTGGAAATGAAAGCGATTAAAATCCCGAAAACGATATTAAACTGGTAAAGTGCTACTAATTTCCCTCTATTTTTTGCACTCACAATTTCAGAAATATAGGTGGGCGATGCTACCGAAGAGGCTCCCACTCCTAAACCACCAATGAAACGGAAAAACGAAAACGTATAAGGGTCGGGGGCTAGAGCGGAGCCCACTGCCGAAACTAAATACAAAACGCCAATCCAGAACAGCGTTTTTTTCCTGCCGAATTTATCGCAGGGGATTCCGCCGAAGAGCGAGCCCACTACAGTACCCCAAAGTGCCATTGACATAATAAACGTGCCGTGAAACCATGGAGAAGTATTCCATAGGTCTTTAATGGGTTGGTTCGCGCCCGAAATCACCACGGTATCGAACCCAAAAAGGAAGCCTGCCAATGCCACGGTAATAGACCAAACTAATACTTTTTGTTGATTTTTCATCTGCTGTTAGTTTTTGTGAGTGTAGCAATTTTTCCAATGTAGGAAATATTTCAGCTAAAGTTGCACTCTCTAGTTTCTACAAGCAGTTAAAATGGAATACCTATTGAATCGGCTTTATATCTTTAGTAATAAACTTCGCCACCAAAGGCAAGTGATCCGCAAGTTTGCGCTGTGTTTCTTTTTCAAAGAAATATTTTACTTCTAATGAGTTTGCCACTAGTTCGGCTTGCATGTTTTCATTGGGTAAGATGTGGTCAATGCGCCACTTGGGAGCATCTGCGGGGTGGCTCAATACGCCTTCCTCAAAATTATCGACAAACTTCACGGGCGAGCCTCCATCTAACATAAACTGAAACTCTTCGCTGCCGGGGGTTGCGTTAAAATCGCCAACTATCAGCATATTTTTATCAGCATTCTCTTTCAAAAACCTTTCATATTGGCCCTTTAAAAACTGAATTTGCCCTAAACGCATTGCCTCATTTCTCGCGCCTCTGCCTGCTTTTAAATGGACTCCTGTTAGCAAGAAAGAATAGTCGTCGTTTACCAACACATCAACAGACCACATACGGGTGTTTAGCATGCTCTGTGTTTCGTATTTCTCTTCTCCCGTTTTTTCATCTTTGTATTTAACTGGAGTGGTTACCGATCCATAGCCATAGATTATTCCGAGCGGGACACGGCTCATTACCACTACATTCATGTACCAGTTTACACTTTCGTTATCTGCAAAAAACTGGTAGCCCATCTCAGCAAGCGAGTCAGTGGCAATTTGCTGAATGTACTGCACGTGTTCAAACTCTTGCAGTACTACAATATCGGCATTGGCTTTTCTGAGTGCCTGTACCAATAGTGCTTCACGCCCTTCCATCTTTTCCCCACTATTCTCTCTATCGTTTTGTGTGTAGGGGTTGTCGTGCGCATCAATAAAATGTTCAACATTCCACGAAAGAACTTTTAAGGTATCGCCTACGGTATCTTTATAGTCTGTAGGCGTTACAATCCCTGTTTTATAACTATCCGATACTTCGGCAGCGGTAATAGTATTTTCGGTTGGCGATGAGCTAACCGCACATGCATTAAGAAAAATTGAGCATAAAATAATTTGTAAAGTAGATTTTAGCATAACTTTGTATTCATAGGTTAAAGGATGTAAAGTTATACTGAATCGTTACTCTTTGTAGAGATTCTACATTAAAAGTCTATTATCATTTCAGTGTAAAAAAAATAGGGAGTGTCATTCATTTTACACTCCCTATCATTGTTTACTTGCGCTTGTTTTAGAGCCTACTCGTCTTTTAAAGCAACTACCGGATTTGCCAAAGCAGCTTGCAACACTTTAAAACCAATGGTAATGCTTGAAACACCCAACAAAATGGCAGTTGCTACCAACAGTATCAGTACGTTCATTGGCATAAAGTAAGCCCAAATGCTCTCCATTAGTATTTCTACGGCAAACCACGCCATCGCCGAACCCAATATGCTGGCTATTATCAAAATAAAGTAAGAGTCCTTATTAATTGTATTGATAATATTTGGGATAGAAGCCCCTAATACTTTCCGAACACCTATTTCTTTCATTTTCTTGAGGATATTGAGTGAAACTAGGGTAAACAAACCGATTGCAGAAAGTAGCGTAGCTATAACCGCTAAAAAGGTAAACATTACTGTAATATTTTTATTGATGAGTACTCCTTCTGCCAGCGTATCGTACTGAGGGTTGCCTTGGTAAAGTCTATCCGGATACAACGCCTTAAACTTCTCTCGCATATACTTATTTACCTCTTTTACGTCGGCTGCTTTTGCTCTTGCAACTAAAACACCATACTCTTCTTCTTTTACGGGAGTGATAAGCGAAGGCTCCATGGGTTCCCATATCCCACGGGTATAAAAATCTTGTACCACGCCAATTACAGTATATCGGGTAGTATCGTTTACTACAATCGTTTGCCCAATAGCCTTATTTTCCCAACCCATCATTTTTACCATCAGGTTGTTTACCAATGCCGATTCCTTATAATCCGTTTCAGAATCTTTTCTAAAATCTCTGCCTTCTATTACCTTCAGGCCTGTGGCGTCGTCGTAATCGTCGCCAATTCTCATATAATCTACCTCTACTTCTTTGCTATTATGTTGTATAATTTGCTTAGAAGCACCCCAGCCCAAATGGTTAAAAGTACCCGATACCAATTCAATTTTTGGGTTTTGCTGGAATACATCTCGAAGAGCAGCGTAGTTTATTCCTTTCTGAATTGGCATCACTATAATTTCGGTATGCTCAAAACCTAAATCGAAATTCTCTTGGTACTTGGCATTTTGTACAAAAGCAATCCCCGAAATAATAGCTAAAAGCGAAATGCTATACTGAAAGGTAAGCAGGACTTTGGTGAAAAGATTACTTCCTCCGAATTTAATGCGTCCTCTAAAAATGCCTGTCGCCGAAAAAGTACTAATATAAAATGCAGGATACGCCCCAGCTAAAAAGCCTGTACCAAATAGCAATAAAACCAAGAAGCCTATTAGGGGTGCGTTTTCAGCATAGTTGAGTTCAAGATCAATGAAATCCCACATGGCAGAATAGGCAGGAACTAAAAACGATGAAAGCACCAAGGCAACTATAAGCGCCATCATACAAAGCAGGATATTCTCGGCTAAAAACTGTGTAATTATTTGGCTGCGCTTCCCACCCATTACTTTTCTAACTCCAATCTCTTTGAGTCTTCTGCTCGAAATAGCGATGGAAGTATTCATAAAGTTGAAACACGCCAGCAATAAGAGCAGCATCGACATAATTCCGGGAGCAATTACCGCTGGCTTGGGCACGCTCACCATTAAGTAACTACCTCTGGTATCTTCGGCATTGTGTGCCATATCGGCTACCGACTCTAGGTAAAAAGAAGCGATTTGCCAATCGTTGCGCAGGTTATTATGAATTTGCGCGTATTTATCGAACTGCTTGGCAATGCTATTGGCTTGTTCGGGATTTTCTAACTCAATAAAAGAAGCCTGAATAAGGCTTTCCCAAGAGTTTTCATCGAACTCTCTGATGTTTGCATAATTTTTAAACTGCGCTAGTATCTCAAACTGAAAACTAGAATTGAGAGGAAATTTCTCGAAAACGCCTCCTACTGTATACTCTTCGGTTTTTCCAAAATCGTGAATCAGCTTGAGCGTTTGCCCAATGGGTTCTTTCTCGCTAAATATTTTACGGGCAAGTTGGTCGCTAATAATTACCGTACTTGGTTCAAAATAGGCTTTTTTGTCGCCTTTTAGCATGGTGATGCTAAACATATTCACAAAGCTACTATCGGCATAAGCAGCCTCTGTATTAAACAAATTGTCTGCAAGTTCTATATCAGGATTGCGGGCCGAGTAGCGTGTGTATGCTTTAATGCCAGAAATTTCGCTCATGGCAACAGGGGCAATAGGAGCAGGCGCAATGCCATAAGGAATGGGGTTTCCTTCAATGGTTCTGTAGCTGTTTATTTTAAATACCTGCGCTGCTTTTTCGTGAAAAGCATCAAACTCTTGGTCGAACTTATAATTTAGGTAAGCCACTATGCAACAAGCTAAGGCAACTCCGAGTCCTAAAATATTAATGGAAACATACAGCCTATTTTTCCATAAACTTCTGAGGGTGATATTAAGGTAATTTCTAAACATGATTTTAAGTTGGGAAAGTAAAAAATGAGGGTTAGTTTTTTATTAAGATGCTAGTCAACATAATATGGTTGCACACATTATTATTATTTTTATTGCAGGCTTCTAAAATGAGGCGAAACGAAAAAAGGTTGGCGTTGAAGAATAACGCGCAACCTTTCTGCTTCACAGTTGAGTTTTCATAGCTGGCTAAAACAATCACACTAAAATTATTTTAACCTTGGTGACTCAAAGATAAGGAGGATAAACCAAATGTCAAAATTAATATCAAAAATGTCGTAATTATTGTCTTTGCTTTTTTTAAACATTCCCCTTTATTGGTTGAAATAATTATTGCTATCCACTAAAACATCCTTAATTTTGTCAAAAAAACTGACAAACAGAGGAAATGAAGGGTGCAAAAAATCCACTATCGCAACTTTTTGGTTTATTACTTCAGAAAATGAGGGCCGATTTAGGGCTTAATTCCGACGAAGTTGCGCAAAAATTAGGGCTTGGTGGTTCTAGTTACAGAATGGTGGAAGCAGGTTCGGGGGTGTATCAGCCCGGTAGGGCTTTAGAACTAATTCAGGTGTTCAACCAGATAGAGTTTGAGCCTCTGTGCCGGTTACTCGTTGCCATCCAAACTATGGAAACAAGTAATAAAGATACGGAGTCGCGAAAAGGCGCTGCCATGCTACTTTCCGATGCCGACCCTCAACTTAAACTTGTGTTCGATGCGCTAGAGCCTGCATGGGAAATCGTTCAGCAGGGAAACTCCAACAAAGTAGTAGGTATGCTAGAGAGCAACCGGGTTCATCATGTGCTTAAAGAGTTCTTGACAACGAATCGCTATTTTGGCTTAGAAAAAGAAAAAAGGCTCGACTTTGAACTCAACTCTCTTATCGAAGACATTCCTAGTGTCTACCTCGATTTTATTTTAGATAGCCTTCAAAGCTTAAGGAAATATCGTTTGCACTATTTCCCCGACGACTCTAGCTCTTGGGAAAGCGATAACAAATATAATTTCACTAATTTATATGCCATCATTTTAGATCCTAAGGAAATTACAAATCCCGAAAATTTCCGCTCGTTCGACTATAATTATTTATGGCAAAATCAGTTTGAGAATCTTAACTTTATTCTATTAGGTGAAAATATAG
>CAZFQW010000221.1:0-6285 GCA_964521225.1 uncultured Roseobacteraceae bacterium | reverse complement strand
ATGTAGTTTCTGGTGCTTGGTAAAAAGAAATGCCAAACGAATCTAAAACAGAAGCGAATTTGTAATTCTCTGTAGCTAGTTCAGCAAGGGTTTTATGGGCAAATGGTAATTCCATGTTTTTAATTACAACTATCTACTTTAGAAAAGTAGGATAAAAAATCAGTTCTTAATCCTAAATATACAAATGTAAAGCCTATTTGTTAGACCCTTGCAAAAAATTGACTTAAATCATTACAAAACCCAATTCTTATAGAAAGCCATTTTTACTAATGAAATTAACAACAAAAGAGTAAGTGCTCAAACAAAATTAATTTGTATTTAATATGAGATAACTATCTGGAAATGAGATGCTATTTCTCAAATTAAATTAAGACAAGGTTCTAAATAAACTAACTGGAATTCTAAAAATTTCGTACACTAAATATAATGAAAAGTAGGGCAGGCTGTACAGCGCATATCAGGCACTCATTAATTGATAATAAATGTGGAAACTAACTTCTTTATGAGGAGTTAGTTTTTTGTTTTAAATGCGTTTATAAATGATTGAAGACCAAAGAAAATACAACGAAATTCAGAAGTGGACCAAAATTAGGAAGTGGGCAAGCATTGCCATGTTATTCGGTTTTGCTAGCATCGTTTTAGGCTACTTTTTTTTAAGTGATAGGTATGCCATAATTGCCCTTTGGGTGGCTACGATTATTGTCCCTCATGCGGTGCATACCATCGCAGGGAAAAAGCTTAAAAAGTTAGAGAGTGAATAAAAAGTTGGTTTTTGCGAAAAGAAAAAGCGAGAAAGCCTGAAGTCTGACTCAATATGAATTTACTTGAAAACATACGTAACTACGTCTTCGAGAAGGGGGCGAATCGGGCTGCCGAAGCGGCAATCTGTATGTTGGACCCTCGTCTTCGCAATCGCTCATCGTAGCGACAGTATCTCTCAAGTAATTTCATAAAGAACCTCTTTTTTAATGAGAAAAGCCCGAACTTCCCCCTTGTTTTTTACCCAACCTCTGTACTAATCGTTTCTTAAACACTTGGTTGGGTTTAATCTAGCGGCCTTGAATGCCTGACTCCCTACGGTTGCCCAAGCAATAAGGAAAGCAAGCACGGCTGCTAACGCAAAAAACCATATTTCTAAGTCAATTCGGTAGGCAAATCTATCCAGCCAATTTTTCATTAAAAGGTAGCTAATTGGCAAGGCAAAGATTACCGCAACGCCTACCATTTTTGTGAAATCGGCAGAAAGTAGGTATACGATATTAATAGTACTAGAGCCTAACACCTTGCGGATTCCAATCTCTTTTTGGCGGCGCTCTGCGGTGAATGCGGCTAAACCAAATAACCCTAAACACGAAATAATAATGGCGAAAATAGCAAAGTAGCGGGCGAGTGTAGCCACTCTTTGCTCGGCTGCATACTGTTTCTGGTACGACTCATCGAGAAATTGGTAATTGAGTGCAAACCCTGGGTTGAATTTTTTATAAAAAGCGGAAAGTGTTTCCAAAGTAGCTTTTTCTGTTCCCGCCTCAATTCTAGCCATTACATTCCAAGTAGATTGCGGCCGGAGCATAAAAAACACTGGTTCAACTTGCTGATGTAGCGATTGGAAATGAAAATCTTTTGCCACGCCAATAATTTCCAAATCGTACTCGCCCCAAAGTTTAATCACCTTCCCAATAGGATTCTCCAAGCCCATCACTTTAATTGCTGCTTCATTAAAAATAATTTTGGCGGTATCGGTACTAAAATCTCTTGAAAAAGAACGTCCTTCCACTATCTCAATGCCCATGGTTTCAATTAGGTCGTGGTTCACTCTCATATTTTCAAAAAGAATGAGGTCCTCGGGGTTTTTGCCTTCCCAATCTAAACCCGAAGTATTGTTATTTTGCCCAATGAAACTATGCCCCACGCTAGAAGCAGCTACTATTCCGGGAACTTCTCGCAACTCGTTCAAGAAAGCTTCGGTGCTTTTTCCTACTTGCCCTTCGATTGGGAAATAGACGATGTTGTCTTTATTGAAACCTAAGTTTTTTGATTGTACAAACTCAATTTGCTGATAGATGACAACCACGGCAGTAATTAAAACAATAGATAAGAAAAACTGAGCAATTACCAATCCTCTTCGGGCCCAAAGTTCACCTAATGACCCTTTAACTTCCCCCTTCAAAATTCTCACAGGGGCAAAACCAGAAAGATATAAGGCAGGATAGCTCCCCGAAACCAAGCCTGTAATTACCCCAATACTCAGCAAAGAGCCTATGAACCATAACTCGAACGAAAGTGCAATTTGCTTATCGGTGATTTCATTAAAAACAGGGAGTACCAACGCCACTAAAACGAGTGCCACTACCAAAGAAAGGAGGCTCATCATCACAGACTCTCCCAAATACTGAAGGATAAGCGTACGCTTTTTAACACCCAATGCTTTTTTAACGCCTATCTCCTTCATTCTGCGAGTAGCTTTTGCCGTTGAAAGGTTCATAAAATTGATTGTGGCTATCAATAAAATAAAAATTGCGACGATAGAAAAAAGCTGAACGTACTCTATCCGCCCCCCCGACTGAACACCGTTTTCGTACCTGCCTTTTAAATACCTAGAGGAGTACGATTGAAGAAATAATGATACATTAGATTCCTCATTTTTTCCTTTTACAAAATCAACAATTTTTTCATTCAACTGGGCTACATCAGTTCCTTCGCCAACGGTTACATAGGTTTTAGGACTGTTATTCCCCCATTCTTTCACCCATTCGTTTTCATCCATAAAAAGTTGAAAGGGCAAAACAAATTCAAATTGGTAAGAAGAGTTTGGCGGAATATCCTTAAATACACCTGAAACCTGAAACGTTTTTTCCCTTTGGTAGTCAACCTGCCTCCCCACTACATTTTCGGTGGTGTTGAAAAGTTTTTGGGCTAAGGATGCTGAAATGACAATGGAAGTTTTATCCGTTAAAAGCTTATCGGGATTTCCTTGTATAATTTCGTAAGAAAAAATATTGAAGTAATCTTCGCCCACGTAGAAACCTTCTGCCCGAACGCTGTGGTCGTCAATGGAAAACTGTTCTGAATTTATCCAAGTGGTGGTGGCAGCATATTCAATTTCGGGGATTTCGGTTTTCAAAGCTTCTGCTAAAACACCAGGGGTTGAAGTAGTCGTTAGTAACTCTTTTGCATACTGCTGATGCTCCATTACCTGATACAACCGACTATCGTTCTCATGGAATTGATCTACCTTTAGCTCATCGGCTACCCAAAGATAGATGAGCAACACACAAGACAAGCCTGTTGCCAGTCCGATAAGGTTAATGAAAAAAGTAGTTTTGAAACGCCAAAAGCTACGTAGGGTTAATAATAAGTTTAGTTTAAACATGGTTTGATGGGGTTTAGTCGAGAAAAAAAATGAAAAGAGTACTATAGAGAGACTGCACTTTTCAAAAAGTTGCACGTTTCAATCGGAAAAGTAAACTTAGGTTATTAATGAAGGTTACATTATCGTCTTTATTTTTTGGAATGATGATTTTGCTAGATACTTTGGTAACATCGAAACGATAATTTTACATAAACCCTTTGATATGATTTCCCAAGGCGAAACCTACCAACACGAATTTTCTTTTACCCAAGCAGAGGTAGAACAATTTGCTAAGATTTCTGGCGACAATAACCCTCTTCATTTAGATGCTGAGTTTGCCAGTAAAACACTTTTTAAAAAGCCTATTATCCATGGCATTTTGGGGGCAAGTGTTTTCTCGAAAGTGTTAGGGACTCAGTTTCCTGGCGAAGGGACTATTTATATTAAACAAAATACTGAGTTTTTAAGACCTATGTATGTAGATACAGTTTACGAAGCTCTTTTTGCTGTAAAAAGTATTGATAGCACTAAACATACTGCCCTTATCGAAACAGTTATTAAAAATAAAGAGAGTGGCAAGCTCACCGTAAAAGGCGAAGCAACCGTGATGAATAATGAGCAGTTTTAGATTTAAAAACCCTATACACTTTCCTAAAGAATAGATAAAAAACAATTAAACCCTTCAATTCTCTAAGAAGGTGCTATTTTTGTTTCAATCGAACATTCAACCAAAATAACTGTGCCTATGTACCAGGTGATGTGGAAGGAAATCAACCAATTTCTTAATTCGTTTGCCGCTTACGTGGTCATCATTGTTTTTTTAGTTGCCACCGGGCTGTTTGCTTGGGTACTTCCGCAAACCAGTATTTTAGGGTACGGATATGCCAACCTAGAACCTCTTTTCAACATAGCACCTTATGTGTTTATGTTTCTGATTCCCGCCGTTACCATGCGCACTTTCGCCGAAGAGAAAAAATCGGGAACGATGGAACTGCTCCTCACCCGCCCTATTACCGATTGGCAACTCATTTTAGGAAAATATTTTGCCTGTTTATTGCTGGTGCTTTTTGCCCTTTTACCTACGCTTTTGTACTACCTTACGGTGTACAACTTAGGCGCACCTCAGGGAAACATAGACTCGGCTGCGGTAATTGGTTCGTACATGGGGTTAGTGATGCTCGCCTCCGTTTTTACCGCTATCGGAATAGTCGCCTCCTCTATTACCGAGAGCCAAATTGTTGCCTTTATTTTGGCAATGTTTTTTTGCTATATCATGTACGAAGGGTTTACTTCCATTTCGGCAATTAACGTTTGGGCAGGCTACTCTTACATTGTGAGTCAGTTAGGGATTGATTTCCACTACCGCTCCATCAGCCGTGGACTCATTGACTCTCGCAACCTGTTGTACTTTTTTAGTGTAATTATTGTGATGTTGTATTTATCGAGGCTTTCTTTAAGCACCAGAAAATGGTAACCGTTTTTTTTTAACATCGCATCCTAAAAAATAAAATTCATTCACTCAATCATAATTCACTCATTCACTTAATCCCTCATTCAAAACTCAAATGACCAACTATCAGCATAAAAAATGGGAAGACATATTGGCGTTCAGTGCTGTGTTATTTTTGATGATTTTGCTGAATATCCACACAGGAAGTTTCCGCTTTCGCTTAGATTTAACTGCTGAAAAAAGATATACAATTTCAGAGGCTACCATCAACCTGCTCGAAAATCTCGACGATGTAGTTTTTTTAGAGGTGTTTTTAGAAGGAGAGCTAAATGCTGATTTTAAAAGATTACAAAAGTCGATTCGAGAAACCTTAGAAGAATTTCAGGTGCATGGAGGCACCAACGTGCAGTTCCGGTTCACCGACCCTACCGACCAAGCCGACGAGCAATCGAGGCAAATTTTTTACCAACAACTCGTAAGCAAAGGAATCCCCGCCACCAACCTTTTCGATAATAAAGAGGGCGAACGCTCCGAAAAAATCATCTTCCCCGGCGCATTGGTTACCTACCGAAACCGCGAAACAGGTGTGTTACTTCTAAAAGGCAACAAATCGGCATCGCCCCAAGAACAACTCAATCAATCTGCCGAAGGAGTAGAGTATGAGCTGGCAACGGCAATCAGAAAGCTTTCTTCTAACAAGAAAAAGAATGTGGCTTTTGTGCAGGGGCATGGCGAATACTCGGCAGAGGAAACGGCAGGAATTACCGCTGCCCTCACCGAATTTTACATTGTGGACAGAACCGAACTCGCAAACCCTCGCCTGCAAGAGTACGATGCGCTAGTGGTGGCTAGGCCCCGTGAAAAATTCAGCGAGTTAGATAAATACAAGCTCGACCAATACATTATGAAAGGCGGTAAAGCAATGTTTTTTGTGGATGCCGTACAAATGAATATTGATAGCATTGCCAGAGGTGGCACTTATGCTTTTGGCTACGATTTGGGCATTGAAGAACAGCTTTTCCGCTATGGTGCACGTGTAAACTACAACCTGATTCAAGACCGCCAACAACCCGGCATTTTAGAGGTGTATTCGGGGCAATTTGGCAACCAACCTAAAATACAGCCCTTCCCTTGGCCCTACTACATTTACCTCAATCGGTTCAGCGAGCATCCTATTGTTAAAAATATGGATTTGGTACTTTCTAAATTTGTGAGTTCCGTTGATACCATCCAAACGCCTTCCATTCGTAAAACGCCCTTAATGTTTACCTCGCAGTACTCTAGGGTGAGGAAAATCCCCAATATGGTCGATTTAAACGAAATACGGCAGCAAATGGACTACTCGTTTTTTAAAGAATCGTTTGTGCCAGTTGCCTATTTGCTCGAAGGCAAGTTTCCGTCGCTATATGCGCTGCGCTTTCCGCCAAGGGGCATTCAAGAAGAGGCTATAAAGCAAAGCGTACCCACCAAAATGATTGTAGTAGGC
>CAZFQW010000220.1:0-6286 GCA_964521225.1 uncultured Roseobacteraceae bacterium | reverse complement strand
TAAAACTTCTATGCCATTGCTATGCTGTATTAGTTTTTCTTCGCTTTCCAGCTTCTTCATCACGCGGCTAATTACCTCACGGGCAGTGCCTAGCTCATTGGCAATTTGCCTGTGCGACATTTTAATTGTTTTTTTTTGGGTAAGTGCGGCTTTTTCCTTCAAGTAATCGAAAAGGCGCTTGTCCATTTTATCGAAAAGCAGATGATGAATGGTGTTCAGCAGTTCGCTATACCGTACGTTATACTGCTGAAAGAACAGCATGTTTATATCGGGATATTCCTTGATCCAATCGGAGATTTTATCGGTTGGCAGCAGCAAGGCAGTAGATTCTTCTTCTGTAATGGCAAATACAGAACTAGGTTCGTTTTGTAGACTTGCCGTAAAAGACATAATGCAGCTTTCGTTGGGTTTAATGTAATAGAGCAGTAATTCCCTATCTTCATGTCTGGTAAAAACCTTGATGAGCCCCTTCAAAACAATAGGAATTGCCTTTACATATTGCCCTTGCCTTAAAATTTCCATGTTTTTTGGGAGCTCTTTCAAGAGTGCAAATTCTTCAATTTCTCCTCTCAAAGCAGTGCTTAAATAGGGGATGCTAGCAGTTACGTTTTTCATAAGGACAATCGACTAAAGTGTGGCGTAAAAAGGTGTCTATTTCAGTTAAAACAGAAGTCAATTCTATCCACTTATTTAGACGAAATTAAGTATAATTTATTGATGAGGTGAGGCAAGTGCTCAGACAAAAGTATTCTGGTAATAATTCCTCGGACGAGTTTCTAGTAAACAGGGTTCTAATATGAAAAGATAAATCTTTTTGCAACTATACTTGCACAACGAATACCGATAACTTTTTTTGCATTACTTACTTGATACAAGGGTTTTAATAATTTGTAATTTAATATTGAATATTTTCTTATTACGAGTACTTCAACCATTTATAAAGGTCTTTGTAGCTTGGTTTTTTCCCATGCATAAGAATCCCCACTCTGTATATTTTGGCGGCAGTCCAGACTAATAGAAGGAAAGTCCCTATTAACAGTGTGATAGAAAGAAGAATTTGCCATGTAGGGACAGGAATGTCGGCAGGAATCCTCATGAGCATTACAATGGGCGAGGTAAGTGGAAACAGCGAAAATGCTACTGCTATGGGGCCATGCGGATTGCTGAACACAGAAAACCCTCCCACATAAACAGCTAAAAGAATGGGTAATATTACAGGAAGCATAAATTGTTGGGTGTCGGTTTCGCTATCTACTGCCGCACCAATGGCTGCGTAAATGGAGCTATAAATTAAATATCCTAAAGAAAAATAAAGGGCAAAAGAAATGAGTAATGTTACCCACGGAATATCTACAATTTCTTGGATCATGATTTGTACCTTCTCGTGAGAAGGAGGGCTTTCTTTTAGCTTTTCCACCGCTTCGGCAGGGAGGTTGGTATTCTCCATATAATCGGAAGCATTTACTCCTAAAATAGCGGAAACTATCGCCATTAACACCAAAGCAGAAACAATCCAAATAGAAAATTGAGTAATGCCTGCGAGTCCTGTCCCAATTATTTTTCCTAGCATAAGTTGGAAAGGCTTTACCGAAGAAATAATCACTTCGATAATTCGGCTTGTTTTTTCTTCGATTACACTTCGCATTACAAAAGCACCATAAACAACAATAAACATCATGATAATATACCCTAAGGCAGCGCCAATGAAAGAGCGAATTTCGTTGACTCCTTTCAAGTTTTCTTTCCCATAAAAATCGGCATTTTTAAGTGCATAGTCTTCCGAAATATCGTCCATGGCTTCTTGTGAAATCTCGTATTTCTTGAGTTTTTCAGCCTGCATTCTTTTGGTGATTCGCTTTTCTAAAATGCTCCGAATCGTGATGGAGGCAGCGCCTTCTGTGTAGAGTTCTATCTTCGGCAATGTGCTTTCTAAGCTCGAACCACTAGGAATATGTAACAAGCCATAAAACCCTAGCTGGGTTACAGAGTCTTTTGCTTTTTGTAGCGAAAGGCTTTTTAGTTCGATATAGGTAAGGCTTCCACCGTTGGTAAACTCATCTGAAAAAAATGAACTTTCGTTGAGGATAGCGACTACTTTTTTGTCTTTATTATTTAATTGAATAAGAAAAAAAACAGCCGAAGCAAAAGCTACCATAATCACAGGACTTAAGATAGTCATGATGATGAAAGACTTATTGCGCACTTTCGCTAGATACTCTCTAAGGATAATTAATTTCAGTTTTTCCATCGCCTTAAGCATTATTATTTTCTACTGTTTCAATAAAAATATCGTTTAAATTGGGGATACGTTCCACAAAATGTATTACATCGCCTTGGCGGGTTAAGTACTCTAAAAATTGGTTGGGGTTGGTGGTTTTTTCAATAGTGATATTGAGTTTCAACGCATTGCCTAAGCTTTTAAAACTTGCCTCGCTCACCGTAAACTTGCTTGCCAATTCTTTGCGGAGGCGTTCATTGTCGTTTGTGGTGAGGGCGACTTCGTAAGTATGTGTCCTGAAACGCTCTTTTACCTCGTTGAGACTGCCATCAAGAATTTTTTCAGATTTATTAATTAAAGCGATATGATCGCATAACTCCTCAACTGATTCCATGCGATGTGTAGAGAAAATAACCGTTGCTCCTTTCTCTTGTAAATGCAGGATTTCGTCTTTAATTCGGTTGGCATTAATGGGGTCGAATCCGCTAAAAGGCTCGTCGAAGATAAGCAGCTTGGGGTTGTGTAAAACGGTAACCGCAAACTGTACTTTTTGTGCCATTCCCTTAGAAAGTTCTTGTATTTTTTTGTTCCACCAACTATTTATATCGAGCCTATCGAACCAATATTTAAGTCTATCTTTCGCTACTTGTTTGCTTAGCCCTTTAAGCCTAGCAAGATAGAGTGCCTGTTCGCCTACTTTCATGTTTTTATAAAGCCCTCTTTCTTCGGGTAAATACCCAATCATGCGGATATGATGAGGTTGCAGCGGTTCACCTAAAAAAGTAACCGTTCCGGTATCTTGATAGGTAATTTGGTTGATGATTCTCAACAAAGTGGTTTTGCCTGCACCATTAGGCCCAAGTAAACCAAAGATGCATCCTTCCGGAATGCTGATAGATACGTTATTAAGTGCCGTAAACGTTCCGAACTGTTTACTTATACTTTGGCAAATTAGTAGGTCGGTCATAATAGAAATTTTATTAAAGATATAAGAGAAAGGAGAATTTAAAAAAGACAAAAAATAATTCCCCCTTCAATTGCAGCGATTCATCCGGTAAGCCCGTATAAGAGGCATCAATCAACTTAGAAAGCGATGAAAAAACCGATGAAAAAACCGATTTTCTTTTTTTTAGGATGTGCCCTTTTATGGGCATGTAGCGAAGAGGAAAGTATTATTTTAGAACCTGAAAATCCTTATCTTGCTTACCAAAGCGACTTCTCTAACCATTCAGACGGTTGGGAAGGGGATTTTGCCGATTTACCTGTAAACGATTCTATTATCTATGAGTTAGGCTTTGCGCACCTTCCACTCCCTGCTCCGCTTGACGCCTCCCAAAACGCCTTAATGTTAAGAGGGGCAAACCGCAGCGACGACTTGTTTATGTACATCACCAAAAAGTTTGAAGGCTTCGTTCCAAACAAAGCTTACAACCTTTCTTTGTCTGTAAAAATGGCATCAGATGCGCCTTGGGGTTTTGTTGGAATCGGAGGAGCTCCGGCAGAATCAGTTTACCTAAAAGCAGGCTTGGTCAATAAAAAACCTGCACGAGAAATTGCTTTCGATCAAGGCTTTTCCGAAGGGTACTATGTAATGAATATCGACAAAGGCAACCAATCGCAATCGGGTAACGACATGAAAGTTTTGGGTGATATAGGCTTTGAAGGCGAGCCTGTATATACCCTCATCGAAAGGAATAACAATACTGTAAACATTGCCGCTAAAAGTAACGCTAAGGGCGAGCTTTGGGTAATTATTGGTACCGATTCGGGCTTTGAAGGCACTACCAAACTTTACTACAGCGACATTCAACTATTTTTTGTGAATACTCCATAACCAAACCAGCTAGAAAAAGAAAAGGCTGTTCCTCTTTTAGAACAGCCTTCTTTGTTAAAATACAAATGACTTTTACCAGCTTAATTTACTGATTTGGTTTTCGCCAATTACAATTCCTCTGCTAATCCTTCCCTTTCTTACTAAAAGTACATCAGACTCCCCCAATGAATTAATGCGTAGTTTTTCAGAGGCATTTACTGTTATGTCGCTTTCGCCATATATTTTTGGCTGAAATACTCTTTTTAACCCCTTATTCGCATATTGTATTATAATCTTAAAGTTTTTATATTAAATAGAATAAAAACCTTAAAATTACTGTCAGTGTAACCTCTTCATAAAAAAGTCGACACATATTTTTACGTGTAAATGAAAAGCAAATTATTAATTTTTCATGTTATTCTTTTCCTAGCCCCACTTTCTCTTTCTGCACAGCAGTTTTCTTTGCAGCAATTTAGAGCGGCAGAGGGTTTGCGCACAGATATGATTAAATCTGTTGCTCAAGATTCCCTCGGTTTTGTCTGGATTGGCACCGACGACGGAATCGTTCAGTACGATGGCGTTGCCTTTAAACACTTTCCTAAAGCTGCCAAAAGCAATTTTTTTAAAGATTTTTTATACACCCAAGATCACCGGCTCCTCGCTCTACACGATTTAGGCGTACTCGAAATAAAAAATACAATTGATACCGTAATTTTCAGTCTGCTATTAGATGGCGAAAGAACCTTAACGGAGGGGAAACTTTGGTATCCAAAGTCGATTTACGAAGACGAAAAAGGCGGAATCTGGTTCGGAGAACCTCAGTCGGTATCAAGGTATTACCAAAGCAAACTGCAACGGTTTCCGTTTGGGAAAGAAGACAACTCCATCTCTTTTGTGCGCTCGTTCAACTTCTTGCAACTCTACGACGGAAGACTACTGATTAGCTCTTACCCCGGCAATTTTTATGCATACGATTTTCAGAAAAACAAGATAGACACCCTAGAAGTAGTGGGTAACAAAGTGGCAGACATTTCGGTATTGTACCCTTTCAACAACGAAATTTTAGTAGGCTCTGTCAATAACTTCAACAGAATGCACATAGAAGACAACAAGGTATTTATGGAGCGTATTTACGATGACTTCAGCGTTTCAGATTTGCAGCAAATAGGCGACAATCGGTTAATTGCCACAACTTTTACAAACGCTGCCTTTGAAATCCAACTTGTTGGCAATAAGTACATAAAGCATCAAATAAAAGGAGCGGAGGCAAGTATGAACCAAGTGTATATGGGCTTCGACTCAACCCTTTGGCTATCTACAGAAAAAGGCATTATCACCATGGAAGAGTTTGTTTTTAAAAGTATTGATATAGGAATTCCAAATATTTTTATAGAAGATATAGAAATTGACTACCCTTCGGGGAAGGCCTATGCAATAATTAAAGATGATATTTGGGAGATTGATTTAATGACCTTAGTCCCTCGCCAAGTATTTAAACAAAAAAACGGCTATTTTCTTTCCCTTGAAATTATTAAAAACAGACTTTGGGTTGCCAATGAATTTGAAGTATGGGAAATTGAAAATGGAGAGGTGGTTCATAAAATAGATTTTAGTGAATATGGGCGATTTATCCACGAAATGCAAACCGATAGAAATAATATTTTGTGGTTTAGCCAAGAAGCGGCAATTGGTACAAAATCGTTAAATCCCGAAACCTACGAGCTAAAAATATATGGTAAAGAAGCAGGAATAGACTACGTGGTAACAGCCGTTACCGATAGCCCCAAGGGCATTTACTTCGTTACAGAAAATGCTGAAAACTACCTCTACTTTAAACCACACAATTCCGATACTTTTCAGAATATCAGCCAACGTTTCCCCGAAGAATATAAAGAGGGGCTGCGCATTACAGATATTGAAGTGCAAAGCGATACTGTTATATGGTTGGCAACACAATACGGCATCTTTAAGCATACTCCAAACGCCGTAAACCAACTGAAATTCAACGAAAACTTCCACAACGTTATCACAAACGATATAGAAATACAAGGCAATAACTTGTGGTTTGGCAACACCTTCGGGCTTTTCCGGTACAACTTGCTTACAAACGAGTACGCCCATTTCACCGAAAACTCAGGATTACCCATTAATACGGTTACTGAAAGCGAGTACCTGGTGAACACAAACCAAATATGGGTAGGCACTCCCAGCGGAATAGCCATAGCCAATATAGACAACAACATCAACCGATATGT
>CAZFQW010000219.1:0-6292 GCA_964521225.1 uncultured Roseobacteraceae bacterium | reverse complement strand
TATCCCTAGTTCTTTCACCGCATCTGCGGAATGTGTTTTTTCATCGAGCCTGATGT
This sequence comes from uncultured Roseobacteraceae bacterium, assembly GCA_964521225.1. GTDB lineage: Bacteria > Bacteroidota > Bacteroidia > Cytophagales > Flammeovirgaceae > CAYUJH01. The sequence goes on along the minus strand of CAZFQW010000219.1, from coordinate 6,236 downwards.
GCATGTTTTCAAGACTCCTAACTTGTTCTCGGTAGTCTTTATTTGCATGGGTTGAAGGGTTGTTTAGTAAAATAGTACCATGAAAGATTTTGCCTTCGCTTGTATAAATTTTTACATATTCGCCTTCGGCACTGTTGAGTGAAAGCCCGCCGATGGTGGTAAAAGCCAATGTTCCATTTGCGTTAATGCCACTTACCATTGCTCCTAGTGTATCAACATGAGCGGCAATGGTAAGTTTCGGTGTTTCTTTACTTAGGTTGCAAACTAAAGCGCCCTTGTTTGTTTGAATTGGATTTAAACCATAAGATTTTAGCAACTGAAAGATATAGTTAGAAGCGTTTTCTGTAAATCCAGAAGGGGAATCAATTTCAATAAGCTCTTTTAAAGCCTGATAATTATAGTGCGACATTTTTGTTGAATTATAGAATTAGATTTTAGTAGATATAAGTAAAGATTTAATTTTTTTCTGCAAAAGATGAATTATTAAAACACTCATATTGAGTGCATTACCTCATAAATTACACTTAATTTCTTCTATTCGCTTAATTAATAGCATAGTAGGGTTACTATCTTATTGGTTGGCTGCTTTATAATGATGGAGAAGCGAGTTGGCAAAATCAAAGCCTGCTTTAGTAACTTGATATTTCTTTTGAGATTGCGCCAGATTTCCCGATTTGAAGGTTTGTTTAATCAGTGCAGGATTTTTCTGTATCAGTACCCTCAATGCCGAAGTGATATTTTTAACACCTTCGTCAAACTTTTTTAAATAATCGTTAATCATTCTACCTGTGAGCTCTTTTTGGTTCTGAACAGTTTGTAAATAGGCAGCCATTAGTAACGCTTTTTCAGACTCAGTAACACTGGCAATATGATTTACAAGTTCTTCTAGTGTTTTAATCTTGATTTTATCTTTGTTTTTATAGTGGCCATTTTCGGAAAGGCGAACTCCATTTGTAGCATTACTTTTAGCATCAACAGCGCTAGCTACAATGGTTTCTTCAAGAACGTTTTCCTCTTCATTTTCAAGAGGATACACTGCTTTTTCTTGGGTTACTACAAATCTATTATTTAACCAGTATAGCACTCTTTCCCGAGCCGGTGGGTCGAGTGTATTTAATAAATCGAAACATTTTTCTAATGCGTTAAGCTCTGGATCCTGATGCATATATGTCGTTTAAGCAGTAGCTGTATTTGTTTAAGTGAATATAATGTTACGCTAATGTAACTATCCTTTTACGTAAAGCAAAGGTAAATGATTATCCGCTCAATGGATCATGTTTCAAAAGTTGCCAACACACTTATCAACAATGTTGATAAGTTGAGTTGGCAAACTAAAGACCAAGCAGTGTATCACATTTTTAGGGAATCTGCCAGTACAAGATTATGTATTACTGAGGAAAGATAATGCCGCTTTCATCTTAAGCTTGATTTCATCATTGCATAGATTGCCAATGCTGCCTTCGTGCGTGTGATTTACTTCTTTAGAAGGGGAGTAAGTTCCATTTTCTACCATTTTACCCACTTTTTTGTAAGCATCTCTAAAAGGAATTCCTGCAATTACTTCTTTATTTACATCTTCTACCGTATAGAGATAATCGTACTTTGGTTGATCCATAAAATCATCTTTCACAATGATATTTTTAAGCATGAAAGTGCTCATTTGTAAAACGTCTTTCAGCGTTTCTATAGCAGGAAGAAAAGTTTCTTTCACCTGTTGGAAATCTCGATGATAGCCTGTTGGTAAGTTAGAAGTAATGAGTGCAAGTTCCATCGGGAGTGCTTGAATTTGGTTGCAACGCGCCCTTATCAATTCAAAAACATCGGGGTTCTTTTTGTGTGGCATAATACTAGAACCTGTGGTAAGTTCTTTCGGGAAGCTCACAAAACCAAAGTTTTGCCCCATATACAAGCAAATATCCATGGCTAATTTCCCTATGGTACTAGCCGCCGAGCTCATAGCAAAAGCTACTGATTTTTCGGCTTTACCTCGTGAAAGCTGAGCCGCAATAGAATTGTATTTTAGACTATCAAACTTGAGAAGTGCGGTAGTCATGCTGCGGTCTAAAGGAAAAGAACTTCCATAGCCTGCCGCAGAACCTAAGGGGTTTTGATTTACAATTTTATAAGCCGCTTCAAACATATAAATATCATCTACTAGTGTTTCAGCATGCGCAGCGAACCACATTCCGAAAGAAGAAGGCATGGCAATTTGCATGTGTGTATAGCCGGGCATTAGCTTTTCTTTGTGTATTTCGCTTAAGGCAATAAGCTGATCAAAAAGGGTGCGTATGTCTTGAGAAACTGTTTTAATCTCATGGCGCATGAAAAGCATTAAATCCACTAAAACTTGATCGTTTCTAGAACGTCCTGTATGGATTTTTTTCCCCGCATTGCCAATGGCTTTGGTAAGCATTAGTTCTACTTGCGAATGAACATCTTCAATGCCTTCTTCAATCACAAATTTTCCTTCTGCAATTAATTGGCTGATTTTAGAAAGTTCTTGATCAATGGCTCTTCGTTCTTTATCGGTAATAAAACCTTGTTTGTTGAGCATGGCAACGTGCGCTAAAGAGCCTTCTACATCGAACTTGGCCAGCATTAAATCTAATTCTCGGTCTTTTCCAACGGTAAATTTTTCAACAGTTTCTTCGGTTGAAAAGTCTTTTGCCCAAAGTTTCATTTTTTATTGATTTTGATTTTCTAAAGTTTGTTTAAAATAGTGAGTAAGCATTTCAATATAAATTTGAATGCCCTCTTCAATTTCTTTTAAGTAGATAAACTCATCGGCTGTATGAGAACGAGCAGAATCGCCAGGGCCTATTTTTATAGAAGGGAAAGGCATTAAAGCTTGGTCCGATAAGGTGGGAGAGCCATAGCTTTTTCTTCCTAGCTTTTCCCCGATTTTAACCAATGGATGTGAAATCGAAATTCCAGAGGGATTGAGTCGCGTGGAGCGGGCTTGTACTTCTGCCGATATATTTTCCTTAATAATATCAAGTGTATTTTGGTTTGAGTAGGCATCGGTGGTTCTCACATCCACTGTAAACTTACATTGGTCGGGTACCACATTGTGCTGTTTCCCTGCTTCAATTACTGTAACAGCCATTTTTACGGGGCCGAGCATTTCAGATTCTTTGGGGAATTTAAAGGATTGAAACCAAGCTATATCGTCCAGTGCTTTATAAATAGCATTTTCACCTTCGTTGCGTGCAGCATGTCCTGCTTTACCATGAACGGTACAGTCTAGCACCATTAAACCTTTTTCGGCAATGGCTAAATGCATTTGGGTTGGCTCGCCAACAATAGCAAGGTGAATATCCCCCAATTTGCCAAGAATACTTGCGATGCCGTTTTTTCCTGAAATTTCCTCTTCGGCAGTAGCCGCCCAAATAAGATTAAAAGGCAGTTTTTTTTCTTCATAAAAAAAGAGGAAAGCCGCCAAAAGTGCCATGAGAGGGCCTCCTGCATCGTTACTCCCTAAGCCGTATAGTTTTCCGTTAATTTCTTTAGGTTCAAAAGGATTGAGCGTATAGCCTTTATTGGGTTTAACAGTATCGTGATGCGAATTGAGTAAAATAACGGGTTTACCTTTTTGGAAGTGAAGATTCTTCACCCAAATATTATTATCATTTCTCTCAAAAGAAATGTTTTTACTTGCGATAAACTTGATGATAACTTGAGCTGTATTCTCTTCTTCTCTTGAAAATGAGGGAGTTGAAATTAACTCCTTCAATAGTTTTGTTACCTCTTGAAAGCGTGTTTGCATGTATATATTGTTTATTCTAAAGTATGTTTTTCCATTTCGCCTTGTATAGCCTCAAAAATAAAAACTTCAATCAGTAGCAATTTATTTATTCACCGTTCCTTACGCACTCCCGGTAGATTTTCAACCCACCGCTCTTTTTCAAAATAGCAAACCTTTTACAATTTTTATTTTTGTAAAGTTTTAAAGATTATTTCATAAAGCTAAAGTAGTCCCTGAACTATCTGTAAAACGCATGGCATTTTTTATACTCACAGAATCTACACCATTTTTTAATGCGTAAAAACAGCTATCAATTTTGGGTATCATCCCGCCGGCTATAATTCCATCTTTTTTTAGAACTTGATACTCATGGCTATCAATTTTTTTAATAACAGAGTTTTTATCTTGAATATCTCGCATAACACCTTCTTTTTCAAAGCAATATACAAGCATAACTTTATAATAACTTGAGCATGCTACGGCAATATTTGCTGCAATAGTATCTGCATTTGTATTTAATAATTGCCCAGTCCCGTCGTGTGTAATGGCGCAACATACGGGGGTTAAGTCATTCGCCAATAAGGTCTGAATCAGTGTTGTATTTACATCCGCAGGTTCAAAATCGCCTACAAAACCATAGTCTATTGTGGGGTGTATTCTCTTTTGAGCGCTAATTAAATTACCATCAGCACCAGTTAAGCCTATCGCATTGCAAGCTGCTGATTGAAGCTGAGCTACTATCTTTTTATTAGTGAGCCCTGCGTAAACCATAGTAACTACCTCTAAAGATTGCGCATCGGTGATTCTTCTTCCTTCAATCATTTTGGGGGTAATTCCTAGTTTTTTACTAATTTCAGAAGCCGTTTTACCACCACCGTGCACTAAGATTTTTTCGCCCTGGATTTCCACAAAGTTTTTCACAAAAAGCGTTAAACTGTGCTTGTCTTCAATTACATTTCCCCCAACTTTGAATACGTAAAGATTTTTCATTATTTAATTTTACCGTTTGTTGTTATGCAGTTAATAAGTGAATAGCAAGATGATTTTTCTTAATTTAAATGAGCACTGCTGCTGAAAGTAAAGCCTTAAAAGATGAATAAAAGTAACTTATTATATGTTATTGCCGCTGCAATGTTAGCCGGACTCGGCATTTATTATTTTTTGTTTGAGAGGGCAACCATGTGGTGGGTTTACCTTTTAGCGGCTTCTTTGTTTAATACTTATTTAGCTTGGAAGGTAAAAGAAGACAATTCTAAATAGGGAAAGGCAACGCTTTAAGAATAATTTTCATTTCTAGTGGTAGATACTTTACTACTTTTGCAAAAAAAAGTGATTATATGAATAAACTTATTTGGTTAGGTCTGATACTTTTGGTGGGATGCGATTACCTAAAACCGAAATCTGAAGTAGAAGATACCGAACGAAAAAAGGTAGCCCGTGTCTTTAATTCTTACTTGTATGAAGACGAGTTAGAAGGCTTACTCCCTTCACGAGTTTCCGCAGAAGATAGTGCCGACATTGTAAACAGATATGTAGATGCTTGGGTGAGAAAACAACTTATTTTAACGAAAGCGAGTTCAGACCTAACTTTAGACGAAGCAGGAATAGAACAAAGGGTGCAAGACTATCGCTATCAGTTAATTGTTTATAGCTACCAAAAGCAATTTGTAGAAGCCAATTTAGATACAACGGTAACTCCAGGGCAAATCAAAGAATACTACGATGCGAACGTAGCCAACTTCGAGCTTAAAAAGAATATCATTAAAGGGATTTATCTAAAAATCCCAAAAGGAGCACCTCAGAAAAATAAAGTAAAAAGATGGCTTACTTCTTCCAAAGAAAACGATTTTGAAAAGCTTTCTTCTTTTACTTACAGCTATGCCGATAAATTTGTTTTGAACGACTCTATATGGATTGAGTTTGATGATATTATTGCCAATACACCTTTCGTAGAACAAGTTGGAAATGTGGTAAATACTCTTAAAACACAAAAATTATTGGAGACTTCCGACGATAATTTCAATTACTACATCAAAATCAGGGATTACAAAATTTCTGAAAATGAATATGCGCCCATAGAGTTAGTCTTAGAACAGATAAGGAGCATTATTATCAATAAAAGAAAAATTGAATTGCAAAAAGCACATGAAAAAAGCATTTATGAGACCGCAACTCGCGAAAAAAACTATGAGATATTTTAAAAAAATGACCTTATCGTTCACTCTATTATCACTTTTAGCCTTAGTGAGTAGCAGCGCCGTTAACGCCCAAGATGTGGTCGTAGAAAAAATTGTTGCAAAAGTATCTGACTATATCATTTTGCAATCGGATATTGAGAAAGCACTGCTTCAAATGGGTAACGACAAGGAGCTTCTAGGAAGCCAACCCAGGTGCGCTATTTTAGAGCAATTGGTGATTAATAAAGTAATGATGGCAAAAGCCGAAATTGATTCGGTAATTGTGGAACAATCGATGGTGGAAAGTGAAATGG